>JBAPZS010000248.1:0-15976 GCA_049285355.1 Candidatus Cybelea sp.
GAGATAGAACTCGCGCTGGTTTTTCTCCATCTCGCGCTGAATGTCGCTTTGAATCTTATGCCCGAGCTCGACGACCTCCAGCTCCTTGGTGAGCAGGAGCGTCAGCTTGCGCATACGTTTGGCGGTATCGCGCTCTTCGAGCAATGCTTGGCGATCGGCCGTGTCGAGGCGCATCGTCGAAGCGACGAAATACGTGAGCACCACCGGGTCGGTGATGTTCGCAACCTCCATCTCCATCTCGCGCGGCGCTTGGGGCAGGTACGACAGCAGCTTTTGGAAGAGGCCGGCGAGGTTGCGGTGCATCGCGACCAGTTCTTCGTTTTCGACCGTCGTATCGGGCAGCTCGGTGTAGGCGGCAACCATGTACGGCGCAATCTGCGTGAACTGCTCGATCCGGAAGACCTGCTGCCCGGCAACGATGCACCGCAGCGTGCCGTCGGGCACCTTCAACATTTTTTGAATGACGCCGATCGTGCCGACGCGCTGCACGTCGTCGGCACCCGGATCCTCGATCTCGCGATCGCGTAAGACGGTCAATCCGATCGGCTTGCCTTCTCGCAAGGCCTCCTCGACGAGTTGAATCCCGGATTTCTTTACGACGGCCAGTGGAATGACGGTATGGGGAAAAAGCACCGCCTCCTGAAGCGGCAGCACGCCGATCAGATTTGCGGGAACGATGGTTCGATTGGATTTCGCAGGCATAAGTACTTAGGAATGCGTCCTTTTGACCAAGATGTGGAGTTCGGTTCGAGTGGTCGGCAGATAGGCCGTGACGGCAATCGGTGCGACGACGGTTAAGAAGCCGTCCTCGTAGGTTGCCGCGATCTGCTCGTACTCTACCGCCACCGGCAATGTAATTCGTTTGATGAAGTCGCCGTGGGCGATCTCTTTCTGGACGAAGGATCCACCCTGCAACCGCGCCTTCCGGCGGCGTCCCGTGATGATGAGCGAGCGCTCGTCCACCCCGAGGCGCAGGCTCTCCGCGTCGGCGCCGGCTACCTCGATGACGGCGACGACGCACCGCTGATCTTCGTCGACGAAGACGTCGGCGTTGGGTTGGAAAGCCCCTAAACGCGGCCTTACGAGGAACTCCATCTTGCCCTAGGACCCGCTATCTTAGCACTCAGATGCGACGCCTGCTAACCCCCGCGCTACATGCTTGGGTCGGGGAGCGGGCGAGTTGACGGCCAGGCGATGCATGGGACGAGTGCAACGCGTAAGGGAGAGTACGCGCTCGGCGGCATTTCGATCCTGAAAATCTCCGGCTTCTTAGTCGGAACGCCGTATCGGCTCGTCGGTGGAAAGCCCTTCACCGCTGAGCTTGCCTCGTGGGTCGCGGCCAGGACGCGGTTGATTTCGGTCGCTTCGGCGGCCGACTGATAGTCCGCCGTTCGCTGGCCGAGCCAGGTCGAGCCGTCCTCGGTTGTGTAGAGAAAGCCGATGACCTCCCCAGGCGTCATCGTCGCGGTCGACACCACTTGGTCGATTCGCACGATCTGCATCGCCCGCGACACGGGCGCCGCTACTACCTTTGGAACCGAACGCAAGGAGTCGAGGCACGGCCCGTCCTCGAGCGGCGGCTGCTGCATCGGCATCGTCGCGGCAGCAGGCGGTGCTTCGGGCGGCGGTGCTTGCGCCACGGCTGACGTTAAGGAAGCCAGAAGAAGCATCACTGACAGAATCATGCATGCATTCTTCGCCTAAACTTCTGCGCCGCCTCGGCAGCCGCGACGCGGCGCTGATCGTCATGGGCGGCATTATCGGTTCCGGCATCTTCATGAACCCGTCGGTCGTTGCCCGATTTGTCGGAAGCGGTACGCTCGTCATGACGGTGTGGATCGCGGGCGGCGTCATCGCGTTGCTCGGCGCGGGCATCTTCGCCGAGCTTGCCGCACGCCGGCCGCAGGACGGAGGCCTTTACGCGTATCTGCGCGATGCCTTTCATCCGGCACTCGCCTTCGTTTTCGGATGGACGCTGTTGCTGGTCTCGCAGAGCGGCGGAATGGCTGCCGCCGCGGTGACGTTTGCGGCGTATTTCGCCCCACTTACCGGTTGGCAAACCTCGACGGCGCTCGTCGCCGGCGGCGCGATTGCGATCTTCACACTCATCAACGCGCTCGGCGTGCGCACCGGAGCCTCGACGCAAAACGCGTTCATGGTGCTCAAGATTCTCGCGATCGCGGCACTTGCGGTCGCCGGTCTTTTTGCGGCCCATGCGGCGCCGCCGGCAGTAGCGGTGACACCGCCCGCCGGCGGGGCGCTCGGCGTCATCGGTCTTGCAATGGTACCGGTACTTTTCGCCTACAGCGGATGGCAAACGTCGAGCTTCATGACCGCTGAGATGCACGAACCGCACGCAACGCTTCCGCGCGGTCTTCTCATCGGCGTCGGCGTCGTCGTACTGCTCTATCTGGCCGTCAATCTCACCTGTCTGCACGTGCTCGGCATCGACGGCCTGGCCGCAACCAGCACGCCCGCGTCGCAGGTTGCGCAGCTGGTCTTCGGACCGATCGGTCTGCGCGTCATGGCGCTGGTTATCGCGGTTTCGACGCTCGGTTTCTTGAGCAACCAAATTCTCACGTCGCCGCGCGTCTACTTTCAGATGGCCGCCGACGGAACGTTCTTCAAACAGCTCGCCTGGATCAACGCGCAGACGCACGTGCCCGTCATAGCCATCGTGCTGCAGGGCGCGATCGCCATCGTCATCGCGCTCTCGGGACGATACGATCAGATTTTAAACTACGTCACGTGCAACGATTACATCTTCTTTGGGCTCGCGGCGATCGCGCTCATCATCTTTCGCAATCGCGATGCGAAAGATCCATCGGCGCGCAAGCCGTTCTTTCGCATGCCGGGGCATCCGGTAACGACGTTGATCTTCCTTGCCGCGGCTTGGTACATCGTCGGAGATACGGTGATCAAGTCGCCCGGCGACACGGGGATCGGATTGGCGATCTTGGTCTCCGGGATTCCGGTCTACCTGCTCTTCACGCGGCGGCGGGCGGCGGTAGCCGAATAGCGTGGCTAACGCAACGCGTATCGGGGTGGTCGTCATCCTCGCGCTGCTGGAGATCGCCGCGGCCGGCGCGTCGATCGCGAGTTACCGCATGCCCCTGGGAACGTACGGATTCCTACTTACGAGGAACGTGACGTTTGCCGAGATCGATCCGGATTCGCTTACCGCGCGCGCCGGCATCGTTGCGGGCGATCGCCTCGTCTACCAGACGCTGCCGTTGCGCGGCCGCCGTTACGCGATGCTCAACGAAGAAGTTCCGGGCGGCGCCCCGATTACGTTTACCGTCGTTCACGCGGGTAAGATGCGCTCGGTAACGGTGCGCGCTACGGACCTGCTCGCGCTCGGCGCGGCGGAATCGCTCGCGTATGCCTTAGCGGGGCTTGCGCTCGGTCTTGTCGGGCTCGGCCTCGTGCTTTTACGGCCATGCCGCATGACGTGGGCCTTTGCACTCGTGGCCCCCGGACTCTTAGTTCCTTTCAACCTGATCTTCTGGGCACAGGAGACCGAAAACGCGGCAGCCGCCGCGTTCGATGTGGGGTTGGCGCTGCTCTACGCGATACAACCAGCCGCCATCATGATCTTCGCCGGCCGCTTTCCCAACGACCGGCCGGCCGGTTTCGCGCGTCTCATCGATCGCCTCGGTTTACCGACCGGTATCGTTATTGCCGCGCTCTATTCGTATGCCTACTTGAAGGTACGCTACTCGCATCTTCCGCCGGTCCATTTGATCCCGTTGTACGATCTCTCCATCCTGGTACCGGGGCTCGCCGCGCTCGCCGCATTGATCTCCACGTACGTCACGACGCGGGGTGACGCTCGCACGCGGCTCGTACCGGTTATCCTGAGCCTCGTCCTGCTCGTCCTGACCGACGTATTCCAACAGATCGCCGCCGGAGTCACCGCCAACGGCGCCGTGATCTCCGTGCTCGCAGTGGCGTTCTCGCTCTCGCCCGCGCTGGTAGCGGCGGCAGTCGCTTACGGCATCGTCCGGCATCGCGTCATGGACGTTAACTTCATCATCAGCCGTACGCTGGTGTATACGATCTTGACGCTCGGCGCGGTCGCGCTCTTCACAATGATCGAATACGTCTTCGGACGATTGCTGGAAAGCCAAGGCGTTGCGGCCATCCTGAACATTCTCGCGGCCGTCGGATTGGGCGTCTCCTTCAACCTGCTGCACGCGCGGCTCGATGACGGGATCGACCGGATTCTCTTCCGTCAACGGCATCTTGCGGAGCGGCGCATCTCCGCCGTGGCTCGCGGGTTGCCGCACGCGATGACCGCGGCCGCGATCGACTCGGCATTGGTGGACGAGCCGGTCGATGCGTTCGGCCTGTCCTCCGCCGCGGTTTTCCGCTACGATGCCGCCGCCTACCGGCGCGTGAGCGCCAGTGGGTGGAACAAGGGCGAAGCGATCCAGTTGGAAGAGGACGACGTGCTGGCGATGCGCCTGCGTGCCGACCTGGAGGCGCTCGATCCGCACGACCTTCGCTGGCCGCGGACCGATCTGCCAAATGGGGAGCGTCAAGTGGTCTACGCCGTGCCGGTCGTCGTGGGGCATCGGCTCGAGGCGATCGCCTTATACGGCGGTCAGCGCACCGGCGAGACGCTCGATCCCGACGAGCGGCGAAGTCTGCGCGAACTCGCGATCGGAGCCGCCGGCGGTTACGACCACGTCGCAGCGGCCGCGCTACGGGCCCGCTTGGAGAGTATCGAAGCGGAAAACTCGATGCTGCGCGGCGTCGAGCGCAAACTCACCGAGCTCCTCGACAAGCGGCTTTCGTAAGACTCGGTAAGAGCTCGGTCGCGCTGCCGTGCAGAACGCAGTGCGCGCGTTCGCTGATCGGCGTGCGCTCCGGATTCACTTCGATGACGTAGGCTCGCGCGTTGTACGCCGTCGCGAGCGCGGCGGCCGGATAGACGACGGCACTCGTCCCAATCACCAAGATGACGTCGGCGCGCGCAGCCGCAGCTTTGGCTAGCCGCCACGTCTCCGGCGGCAACGATTCGCCGAACCAGACGATGTCGGGCCGCCAGCGCCCGCCGCAGGTATGATCGATCTCGTCGAGCGGGAGACCCGCGGCGCCCAACGGCCGGCGGGCCTCGCAGCGCGTACAGCGCGCCTCGCGTAAGCTTCCATGCAGCTCGAGCACGTGCCGCGAGCCGGCGCGCCGATGCAGCGAGTCCACGTTCTGGGTGGCCAGCGTGAATTCGCCGATCGTATCCTCGAGTTGCGCGAGCGCCGTATGCCCGGCATTGGGTTGCGCGCCTTCGTGTGCCGTCTTGCGTTCGTTGTACCAGCGCCATACCAGCGCCGGGTCGCGCTCGAAACCGTCGCTCGAGGCGAGCTCTTCAACGCGATGCGTGCGCCAGAGCCCGCCGGTGCCGCGAAACGTCGGCAGCCCGCTCTCTGCCGAGATGCCGGAACCGCTAAGCGCGAAGAGGGCGTTTGCGCGCCGTATCGCCGCTACGGCGTCGTCGAACACACCGGCTGCATCATCGCATCCCAGTCCTCGCGATCGATGCGCAACGTCTCTTCGTCGAGCACCGCGAGCGGCTCGCTCACCAAATGCTCGCGCGCGCAGAGATCCTCCTGGTGCGTGTCCACGTAAAGCAGTCCGGTGACGAACTCGCCGCGAGCCCGCGACTCGTGAATGGTTCGCAGCGCCGCAATCCCATCGGTCGGATCGTAGTCGACGTCGACTTTGCGCAAGAGTACGTGCGCACCGTCGTCGAGCTCGACGTCGCGTACGGTGCCCGGCTCGTAGTCGACGGTGATCTCGCGTGCGGCCGCGATGTAGTCGGCCGTGTGCAAAACGATGTCGTGCTCCCGAACGTAGGTATAACTCTTCGTCGAGCCTTCGTGATCGTTGAAGGTAACGCACGGGCTGATGACGTCGAGAATCGCGGTGCCGCGATGCGAGAACGCCGCCTGCAGCAACGGCACGAGCTGCTTGCCGTCGCCCGAGAAGGAGCGCGCGACGAAGGTAGCGCCCAGCTCGATCGCCAGTCCGCAGATGTCGATCGTCCCGTATTCGTTGGCTTTGCCGCCCTTGAGCGTCGAGCCGACGTCGGCCGTAGCCGAGAACTGGCCCTTCGTTAGACCATAGCAGCCGTTATTCTCCACGATGTACGTGCAATCGAGATTGCGTCGAATCATGTGACAGTACTGACCCAGCCCAATGCTCGCCGTATCGCCGTCCCCGCTGATTCCGAGCACCAGCAGCTCGCGGTTTGCGAGTTTGGCGCCGGTCGCAGCCGAAGGCATGCGCCCGTGCAGGCCGTTGAAGCCGTGCGCCTGCTCGACGAAATAGGCCGGCGTCTTCGACGAGCAGCCGATGCCGCTCATCTTGGCGAGTTTGTGCGGTTCCACGCCGTAATCGTAGAGCGCTTTGATGAGATGATTGGTGATCGAGTTGTGGCCGCATCCCGCGCAGAGCGTTGTCGGAAGCCCCTTGTAGACTTCGCGGGTCAGACCGATGATGTTGAGGTTAGCCGTCATAAAATTTCCTTTTTAATCCTGAGCGGAGTCGAAGGACTATTCCGCTACGACCGCCGGCTCGCGGTGTTCCTCGAGCAGCGGATCGATAATCGCGCGCGCGTCGATGGGCACGCCGTTATAGTGACGAATCGACTCCAAACGCCCGATCAAGTGGGTGGGAAGCTCGGTGCGCAGGATTCCGTACAACTGTCCGTCGCGGTTCTGCTCGACGACGTAGACGAGGTTGTGGCGTTTCACAAAGGTCGCCACCTCCGGCGAGAGCGGTAACGCGCGCACGCGCATGTAGTTGACGTCAATGCCGGCCTCCCGCAAGAAGTCGCGCGCCTCAACCACCGCATGATGCGTCGTGCCATAGGCGAGAATCGCGACCTTGGTTCCCTTACGCTCCGAAACGGTGGGCGAGGGAACGGCGGTCCGAGCCGTCTCGAGCTTTCGAGTGAGCCGATCGAGGTTACGCTGCCAGACGTCGGGCTGCTCGGAGTACCGCGCCTCTTCGTCGTGACCGGTGCCGCGCGTGAAGAATCCCGCGGCCGGGTGCTTCGTTCCGGGAAGCGTGCGGTAGCCTATTCCATCCTTATCGACGTCGCGATAGCGTCCCCACGACTTCATCGACGCCAAATCGTCGGCTCCGAGCACTTTGCCGCGATTGAAGGGCTTCTCGGGATACGGCAGCGGCGGGGTCAGCCACGCGTTCATACCGAGATCGAGATCGCTGAGCACGAAGACGGGCGTTTGAAAGCGCTCCGCCAGATCGAAGGCTTCCATCGCGAACTCGTACGCTTCGGCGACCGTCGCCGGCAAGAGCACGAGATGCTTCGTGTCGCCGTGCGAGAGCGTGTAGGCAAACGAAACGTCGCCCTGCATCGTTCGCGTCGGGAGTCCCGTCGACGGCCCCGCGCGCTGAACGTCGAAGATCACACCGGGTACTTCGGCAAAATATCCGTAGCCCGCATATTCGGCCATCAGCGAAATGCCGGGTCCCGAGGTCGAGGTCATCGCTCGCGCGCCGGCCCAGCCCGCACCAAAGACGATGCCGGCGGCGGCGAGCTCGTCCTCGGCCTGCACGATCGCCGCGTAACGCTGGCCGGTCTTCGGATCGATGCGGTACCGATCGCAGTACGCAATGAAGTACTCACAGAGGGACGACGACGGCGTGATCGGGTACCAGGCAGCGACCGTACAGCCGCCCATGACGCAGCCTAGCGCCGCGGCGCGATTGCCCTCCATAAACATTAGGCCTTCGGTCTTTCCGCTCATCGGCACCAGCTTGAAGGGATCGTGCTTCTCGAGATTCTGCTTCGCGTATTCGAGGCCGACGCCCACCGCCGAGAGATTCAGTTCGATGGCCGACGCTTTGCTGCGAAACTGCGTGCGCAAGCCCTCCTCGATCGTCGCCATCGGGATATCGAGCAGCTGCGCGAGCGCGCCGACATAGATCATGTTCATCAAGTACTTGCGCAGGTCGCCTTTGTCGGCGAAGTGTTCCTTTGCCAGCGCCGTAAAGGGCACGGGGTAGTAGGTCAGATCCTCGCGCAGCGTATCGCCCTTGCAGGGATAGCTCTCTTCGTGAATGACCGCACCGCCGGATTTGACGCCGGCGACGTCCTGCTGCCAGGTTGCCGCATTGAGCGCGACGAGAACGTCGAAATCACGGGCGCGGCATTGATAGCCGAGCGCCGAGACGCGGACGTCAAACCACGTCGGAAGCCCTTCGATGTTGGAAGGGAAGACGTTCTTCGGGGCTACGGGGATACCGAGGCGAGCGATGGCGTTGGTCAACACGAGATTCGAAGATTGACTTCCAGAACCGTTGACCGTCGCCACTCGAATCGTGAAATCGTTGACGGCGCGAGCGGGCATGCGGAATCAGTTATCCACAACGGCGAGGCCGCCTTCCCTTCCGGGCCGAAGGAGCGCCCTACCTTGCTTCCGCTCGCACACGTAATACTCCACGTCGGCTTCTGCAGCTCGATTGCCCGCGCGCAGCCGAGTGCCACGGTTGCGGTGAGCCTTCGCTTGACCGACCGCATCGGGAGGGTCCTGCTCGACCGCGACTACCACTTCGAACGGGGTGACGAGTCGGAGGGAATCGTCGAGTTCGACAGCGCCTTCGGCATCTACCGGCTCGAGGTCGTCGCGCCCAAATACGGATGTTCGGCGCAGGATTATCTCTTCTTCATCGCCGGGCACGACCGCAGCGTTACCGTGAAGCTCGAAGCCGCGCCCGCTTCACCACCGCAGATGCCGATGCTGCTCTCGGGCACCGCACCGCAATCGTTCCTCTACGTACAGCCGACGTTCGTGCTCTTTGATAAAAACGCGGCCGTCTGTAACAAACCGGTACCGCCGCAGCTGCCGGCGCAGATCACCGTTGAGAACGACGAAGATGCGTACTACGCGCGGCTCTACCACGATCCGTCCGCCGGCTTTGCACCGGAGCAGCTGGCGCTGCGCCTGCGTACACCGACGCATCAGTACCACTACGTGCGCGTGCCGATTCCGTTCCCGTCTCCGTTGGCGGGCTGGCCGGTGAGCATCCAGTTCAATGTAACGCAAGAGATGGTGGACGGACTCGCCGCCGACCCGGTCGACACGCTCCTCTGCCCGAAGCTCTGGGAGACGTCGGCCGGATAAGGGCCGCTACTCTCCGATCATCACGAAGGTCGGAGTTCCCATCAAGCTCCACGCGACGGTTCCGGACTGTCCGGGCGCGAGAGCGAACGCACCCGTCTTCAGCTGCGTATTGTGGCCGCCTACATTGATATACGATATCGTTGCGGTGCCGGCGCCGACGTAGAACGTAGCCGGGCCGTAGTAGCTGTACGTGCGATTGTAGAACGGCGTGCCGTTTCCAGGCGCCGATGACGCGAGCAAGGCGCTCTGGTCGTTATAGCCGGCGCAGTTCGTTATCTGAACCGTCGTAAGGCTGGCTTCGGGCCCCGAGACGGCGATGGCCGTGCCGTACGCCGAATAACCGGTGACGTTGCAGTTACGTATGTAAATCGCCGTGACCGAGCCCTCGGAGGCGTCGACGACGATGCCGTCAGTAGAGTTCCCCGTGACGTCGCAGCCATCGATGAGCACGTCTTGCGCTCCCTGATCCACGTAGATGCCCACCGCTTGCTGGTAGGTTGTCGTCACGCCCCCAATAGTAACCCACTGGTATTCGCCAATACAGCTCGCACCAACGATGCGGACACCGGTCGCGTAGCCAATGTAAATTCCGTAGGCCTCATCCGTCGCCGTCTCATAGTTGTTCCCGGCGTAGAATCCGCCGAGGACCTCGACGTTGCTAGCGCCACCCTCGATCACCAAACCGGGCCCCGGCCACCGGGTAGAGTAGCACGAGACGAAGCGGACATTATCGACGATGCTGCCGTTAGCATCGACGATGATCCCAGGACCGCCCGGCGATGCGGGCGTCGCGGTCTCGCTGAGCTCGAACGAGCAGCCGGTGAAAACGATCTGCGCGATTTGGGTATCATCATCTTGCGGTTGAATCTGGACCGCGGTTCCCACAACGTTATAGTCGGTCGTGTTGGCGAAGATCGCAATCGACGTGAACGTGCAGCGCACCGCATTGTGGCCAGGGCCCGGAATTATGCGGATGCCGTAGAGGAATGAATCCATTCGGCAATCGGCCACTTTGATATGCTCCGCCCCGTAGATTATCATCGCGGTGCTGCCCGGCGGCCCGGCGTCCGCAAAGAAGAGGCACCCAGCGACGTAAATCTGCTTCGCGGCATCACCCGAAGTGTTGCCGAGAATCACCGCGACGCCGACATTCCCGCCGCTCGTATACTGGAACGTGCATTGCATTATGCTTCCTTGAAGGCAGTTTTCAATCTCTACCGCGACGGGGCAGTTTACGAAGGCGCACCGCACCACACGAACGTTTTCGGCATTCGGGGGCACAAAGTGAATCGCCGTATAGGTTTCAACGTCATCGAAGGTAGGATAGATGAAGTGCAAATCCTCGAACGTCATGCCGCCGGTGTTATCACCGAGTCCGGTTCCGGAAGTGGTAATCTGGAAAAAGTCCCCCCGTAGTCGCCGTTGTTGTCGGCTACCACCGCGAGTACCGTGCTCCCGGTACCCAGAAATCGGAGCGGCCAGTTGCACGCGATGGGGATGATGACGTCCTCATCATCCGGCTTCGCGAAGTAGTAGGTCGAGCCGGCGTCGGAGCCTCCCGGTCCTGCTGGAGCCGGGAGAACGGAGTGGCCGGGAATCAAGATCGTTGCGCCGCAGGTTAGAGGGGGAGATTGAGCGCAAGTCTCGTTGGCTAGAGCAATGAGCCCACGTAGTACTTGCGTGTTGCGTTGCGCTACCGTGGGGGAGCTAGCGTTTGCCGTGAGGCCGTAGTAAATTCCACCGATTTCGATCAGTGGATCTATGGCATTGAAGACTCCAGGCTCGGAATAGTAAGTCGTGGACATTCGGGCGCCTCGTCCCTTCCTTTGGTGCCTTGCGGAGTGCGTCTCTAAGGTTGAACGCTTAGGGTGACTCCCGAGAACCCGATATCATTTCGGTTATACAACGGGAACTTCCGAATGGAGCCGATCGCTTTGCCGCCTTTTGGATACTTCCATAAGCCAACGACTTTTGCTTCGACTCCGCGAGCGTTATATGGTATCACAACGTTTCCGCCGTAAAGCCACGATTGGAATAGGCTGTGTCGCATGCCCGAAACGATCGTGGTGCCGACTACTGTTACCGTAGACCCGGAAACCGTTAGCCGCGATATCTTTTTGGTACTCCCTTGTAGGCCCTCGTAGGTGATGTACTTGCCGTCCCACTGTACTTGGCCTGGCTGTCCCACCGATTGATTTATCGAGAGTTTTGAAAAGTCTCCGCTACCATTGGATAACTCCGAAAGCCCGAAGCGCTGCCCATCGTAGCCGTCAACAAAAGGTTGCCGCTATCGTCGTAGCCGCAGTACAGTGATTCGAGGTGAGTATTGTACGACGTCGGTGTGCCCTGCTCGTCGGCGAAAACAGCGACAGAGGACTCGTAGACGACGGCAAGATTGTTAGTCTCGGAATCTACGGAGCATCCAGCAGCTAAATCGCCAGGCAAGGCAAGCGTCGCGATAGGCTGCGTCCCTCCGTGGGCGTACTCCACCACCTGATAATCTTTCGGCAAGAAAATGTTGCCTTGGGCGTCCGAGCAGACTGCCGCGCCGCTATCAGCGATGAAGCCGACGGACTTGAGCGCCGGATACGATATGACGCACGTTCCGCCACAGCCGTGCGTAGCATAAATCAAATCGCCGCTACTCGCCCCCGGCAGCATCCACGATTTTCCGTTCGCGCCGGTGCGCGTCGCGCTCTGCGACACGGCCCCCGCCGGAGTGGTCTGCGAGCCACCGCAGCCGGAAAACATAACAAGCGCCGCGCAGATACTAAACGCGCGGCGGCCGAAGGCCCCTAATAACATCGTTCCGTCCCTCTCTCTTTATGTATACTTCGGCGGAGCCCAAACCAAGGCCCGGCGCCAGCCGCCGACCTCAGGACTCCGTGGGCGTACAGTCTACGAAGCTGCGGCCCTCGATCCGGCACCGCCCGTCTTCCATGATTCGAATGCCCCCGCCGCGCCCCACCGCGTGCCTGCCACTCAAGAAGCCGATGATGCCATCGCCCCACCCGCCGCCAGGGACCCCCCGCACGCTCCCTTCAGGCGCTTATTCGGGACTGATCAGCGCCGAGGGCAGGACGTTGTTCGTTCGGCAGAGCGGACAGACGACGATGAGTTGGTTTGGAGCGCCGAAACGGGTCTTCATCGTCAACTGCGATACCGACTTGCAGATAGCCGACTCGCAACCGGCGCAAAGCAAGTCTTCGTTCTCCTTGCCGCTAAACAATGGAAGCGTCTCCGGCATCAACACCGAGGCGTGGGGATGCGGCGCGTCTGTCGCGCCGAGCTTAGTTCTGGATACCATGTGTATTGTTTTTCGCGACCGGGCCAAATCGGTCCGCCGAGAGCGTGACGACTTCGAGCGAGAAGAAGACCCGGCGTTTCCGCCGGGTCTTGATGTCTTACCTTCGATGTCTTCAACTTCCTTAGCGACAAGCTCGCGAAGCGAGCGCAGTCCTGAGCGAGGCGCAAGGCGCCGAGTCGAAGGATTACATCATGTCGTAGCCGCCCATGCCGCCGCCGGGTGCTCCAACCGGCTCTTTCTTCGGCTCGGGCTTGTCTGCGACGAGCGTCTCCGTGGTAAGAATGAGCGCTCCGATCGAGGCTGCGTTCTGCAGCGCAGCGCGCGTCACTTTCAACGGCTCGACGATACCCGCCTTGAACATGTCGACGACTTCACCGCTCATCGCGTCGAATCCGTAAGGCGAATCCTTAACGCGAACAGCGTTAACCTGAACAGACCCCTCAAACCCCGCGTTGTCCGCGATTTGACGCGCCGGCTCCTCGAGCGCCTTGCGCACGATGCTGATGCCAATCTTCTCGTCGGCCCAACTGGCGGCGTGGCCGTTGGCCTTGGGCGGCTCGTACTTGTCGATCGCTTTGATCGCGTGAACAAGCGAAGCACCACCGCCGGGAATTATCCCCTCCTCCAGAGCTGCCCGGGTCGCGCTCACTGCATCTTCGATGCGATGCTTCTTCTCTTTGAGCTCCGTTTCGGTCGCCGCGCCGACTTGAATGACGGCAACGCCGCCCGAGAGCTTGGCGAGGCGCTCTTGCAGCTTCTCGCGATCGAAATCGGAATCGGTATCTTCGACCTGCTTTTTGATCATCTCAATGCGGCCTTTGATCTCCTCCGGCTTGCCCGCGCCGTCGACGATCGTCGTCTCTTCCTTGGTAACCTTGACGCGCTTGGCCTTGCCGAGCTGATCCGGAGTCACCTTATCGAGCTTCAGGCCGAGCTCTTCGGAGATAACCGTCGCGCCAGTGAGAGCCGCGATGTCCTTGAGCATCTCCTTGCGGCGGTCGCCGAACCCCGGCGCCTTCACGGCAACGGTGGTAAACGTTCCGCGCAACTTGTTGACGACCAGCGTCGCAAGCGCCTCACCCTCGACGTCCTCGGCGATGATGAGCAGCGGTTTCTGCATCTGGACGACCTTCTCGAGCAGCGGCAGAATGTCGGCGATGGCGGAGATCTTCCGCTCGGTCACCAGAATGTACGGGTCGTCGAGCACCGCCTCCATGCGCTCGGGGTCGGTGACCATATACGGCGAGATGTAGCCCTTGTCAAAGAGCATACCCTCTTTGAAGTCAACGTCCGTTTTCATTGTCTTCGACTCTTCAACCGTGATCACGCCGTCCTTGCCGACGCCGTTGGCTTTGCCGTCCGCAGAACCGTGCATAGCGTAGGCGATTAGCTCGCCTATTTCTGGGTCGTTCGCCGAAATCGAAGCTACCTGAGCTGTCTGCTCCCTTGTAGTGATCGTTTCTTTGAACGTCTCCATTTGCTTCACGGCGATGTCTACTGCCTTCTCAATGCCGTGCCTAATTTGTAACGGGTTGCTGCCCGCGGTCACGTTGCGAAGACCCTCGCGGATGATCGCTTGCGCGAGCACCGTCGCGGTCGTCGTGCCGTCGCCGGCGACGTCGTTGGTCTTGGATGCGACCTCTTTGACGAGCTGGGCCCCCATGTTCTCGAACACGTCGGGCAGCTCGATCTCTTTGGCAATGGTCACGCCGTCGTTGGTAATCGTCGGCGAACCGAACTTCTTGTCGAGCACGACGTTGCGGCCCTTGGGTCCGAGCGTGACCTTCACGGCGTCGGCCAGGATGTTCGCACCGCGCTCGAGCGCGCGTCGCGCGCTTTCATCGAATACGAGTTGCTTTGCAGCCATTATAAACTTTGAACTCCTTAAACGCCGGCCGGCACTTTGGTGACGATGGCGAGAATGTCTTTTTCGGGGACAAATAAATACTCGGTGCCGTCGATCTTGATTTCGCTGCCCGAGTACTTCCGGTAGATCACGCGGTCGCCGACCTTAACGTGCATTTCGACCGTCGCGCCCTTATCGGTCACGCGGCCGGGCCCGACTGCGCGAATGATCCCCTCTTGGGGCTTCTCCTTCGCGGTGTCGGGAAGGAAGATGCCACCGGCGGTCTTCTCGTCTTGCTCTACGTGTTCGACAACCACGTTATCGAACAGGGGCTTGAGATTCACTTAAACCTCCCACAGCTTGGTAGTTTTGGTTGGGAAAACAATTTAGCACTCTTAGCGCGAGAGCGCTAGCCGTGCTATCCTAGCAGACAGCCGCGGAGAGTGCAAGGACCCTTCCCGCCCGGACCTTAAGGCAACCGGTACAGCAAGCTAGCGGTTTCCCGCCTTATAGAATCAGTCGGCCGGGCGTCCCAAAGAGCAGATAGGCCTGCGCTACCGCCACCGCCCCGAAGAAGAGGATCACCCACGGCGGCTTCACCCAGCAGCGCCACTCGCGCACCCCGGCGGCGTAGGCGGCCAGGTAGAGCACGACCGCTCCGACCGAGAGCGCGAGCACCGCGTACCGGCCGAAGAGCAAGGCAAGGAAGGCCGCCTTACAGAGCGTGAACGCGTAGCCTTCGATCTCCTTACCGCGCTGCAGCTGGGTCGAGTTCTCCACGGGCGACCATTCCTTTCATCGCGCGAGCCCGGACCTTTGGGAAGAGCCTGGCCGCGCAAAACGGCATGCGTACCGGGTCGTTTCCGGCGCCCGCGACGTGCACGCAACACTGTTCCAACCGCTCGGTGATTAACGTGTCAGCATCCATAAAATGCTTGATGGTAACGCGCTTGACGCGCTCGCCGACGAAGCGCGCGGTAGCGTCGCGCGCGAACGCCGCGCGGATCAGGTCGCCGATCCCGCCGAAGCCGCACGCATCGCACAGCGTGCGCAGGTGCGTTACGAGCTCCGGACGGGAGAGGGTCATCGTCTCGGACATGACACTCATCAGCCCGTCGCGCACGCGCTCCAGGGTCTCGGTGAATGCGATCTGATTCGCGAACACGCTGAGGTGCTCGCGCAGCGCCCGCTCGCCGACCAGCGAAGCCAAACCGACGAATCTACCGTGCCGGTCGCGCAGAAAGTATCCGATCGAGCAGCAGTCCGGGTGGCTGCACGGCAGAGCGATCAGATCGCTCGTGCCGACGCCGTGGCCGGACTGTGCCGCGATGCGCGCGAGCACGCCGGTCGTCGTTACTCGCGACATCGCGTCTACCGCCGGCGCGCGTCCCGACGCAAAGACCGGCTGGTACATCACGCCGCCGACGTAGGGCGTGGCAAAGGCCGTATCGAGGACCTCACCGATCTGATCGGCATTCTCGGGAACGACCGTCATCACGAGCGTGGTAAAGACGCGCGCGCCGCTGAGCCGCTCCACCACGCGCGCTTTGACAACGAGCAGATCGAGACCGCGCAGCCTCTCTTGCGTCGCGCGTCGCTGGCCGTCATACTGCAAGTAGATCTCGACCCGCTCGCGCAGGCCGGCGATAAAATCGAGGAGCGCATCCTCGT
>JBAPZS010000249.1:0-1981 GCA_049285355.1 Candidatus Cybelea sp.
CCCCTATAATCTGCGCTTGAGAATGGTCCGACGTTGCACCGCGCTCGCTGTTTGTTTGCTGCTTGCCTTCCTCAGCATGACCGCGCCAATGCAAGCGCAGTCGGAGACGGGCGGGATCGACATCATCGTTGTCGACACGACAACCAAGCAGCCGATCGAGCTCGCGCGAGTGCTTCTGGACGGACCCGTCATCACGTCGGAGATCACCACCAAGAGCGGCAAGGTCGAGTTCACCGACGTCCCGGATGGCATCTACCGAGCGCGTATCGTCAAACGCGGTTATCAAAGCCTCACGTCGGAGTCGTTCGAAGTGCTCGACGGCCGGATGGTCACGGTCAACTTCGCATTGGCTCCCGACACCGGTGGGCTGAAAGTCATCGGCGAAGTTACGGCTAAGGCGTCGGCGACGATCTCGAGCAGCAGTATCGACCAGAACTCGCCGCAGCGCCGGCTCTCCACCGATCTGGCCGACGCGCTCAACAAGCTTTCCGGGGTAAGCGTTTCGACCTCGAGCGACGATAGCGACGCGACGCAGACGATCTCGCTCGAAGGGCACGACCCATCGCAGACGCAGCTGACCCTCGACGGAATCCCCCTGAACGCCCCTGGTTCGACCGGGAATCTCGGATCGTTTGCCAACGACCTCTTTCAGGGAGCGTCGGTGCACATGGGCCCAACCCTCGGCGGAATGGGCGGCTCGGTGAACTTCAGCACGCTCCAGCCGACGCTGAGTTGGATAACGCAGTTGCAGCTCTCGGCCGGCAGCTATGGCCGGTGGAACTACTCCGTTGCGGAGACCGGTTCGTTCGATAAGCTCGGGATCGCCCTCCAAAGCGTGCAGCGGCTCTACCCGAGCCTGGTCGATGGCGAAGTCTACCTCGATGCGAGTGGTCTCGATTACGATCACGACGGCGACAGCACCGTTTCGGGCAATGTAATCAACGCGCGGTATCAGTTCGGCGATTCGAATACCCTAAGCGGGCTTTTTATGAACTCGACCCGCGACACGAACGTCGTCTGCCTGCGCTACAGCGGCGATCCGCAGACGACGCTGCCGTGCGGGTACGGCCCGGACAACACCAACCACAGCAACACGCAGCTGTACTCGTTGACGGACAACGCGCTCCTCGGTGCGACGCAGCTTCAAACCTCCGTGTTTTCGCTCGACGCGACCAGCCTGTTCGACCAGCTGGCACGCTACGTGAACGGCGATCCGTCGCCCAACGGATACTCGACCGAGACGAAGTCGACCGGCTACTCCGTCAACGCGACGCTCCCGGCGCAGCAGCGCTACACGATCTCCTTTCAAGCCTACGGCGCGAGCTCGCAGTTCGTGACGACGCCGCTGGTGCCGCAAGCGGCGCCGTACTACAACGGCGACACGACGACCGAGTATTCGGTCACCCAGGCGACCGACACCATTCACTCCAACGACAAGTTGACATTAGCCGCATCGGCCGGCGTAAGCACCGCGACCGGCAACAGCGGGATCTCCGAACTCGTCAGTGCCTCGGCGGTTTGGCGCCCAACCGCGCGCGACAGCTACAGCGCGTCGTTCGCACTCGGAGGCGCGGCGGCAACCCAAGGACGCTCGCAGATTCTTAGCGATCCCGCCTCGCTGCGCTTCGACTGCAACGGAAAGGTGGCGTACGGCAGTGCGCCGGGACAGCAACCGGGGAACAGCTCTTCGAACTCGGTGCGCGTCGGCTACACGCACAACCTCCACGGCGGAAACGTCTCGCTCACGCTCTACCGGCAAGTGCAAAACGGCGTCTTGCTGCCGGTTTACGTCAACGGCACCGTGCTCAATGCGTTTGGTGAGCTGCCGCCGGGATACTTGCAGCAGGTCGCGGCGATCTATAACTCGCCCGCCGGCTGCAACGCGCCGCCGTATACGCCGTTTACGCCGCAGCAGCTCTACATGACGACGCCGGTATCGGGCGTGCAGCGACTCTATCAAGGCGCGGAGCTGACCGGCTAC
>JBAPZS010000250.1:0-3101 GCA_049285355.1 Candidatus Cybelea sp.
GAGCGCCGTATCAGCTGTCGCCGACGGAGCTGTACCGTGAGATGATGCTCACCTCGGGCGCGATGACGAACCGCATCGATCGGCTGGAAGCGGCGGGGCTTGTCGCACGCCGGCCCGATCCCGACGACCGGCGAGGCACGCTGGTACGGCTGACGCCCAAGGGTAAGGCGCTTATCGATGCGGCGACGTCCAAGCACGTGGCGAACGAAGAGCGTCTACTTTCGGCGTTGACCGTTCGCGAGCAGCAGCAGCTTACGGAGTTGCTCCGCAAGCTGCTCGTCGGTTTGGGGGATACCGCCCAATAACGCCTTACGTCCCGATGCTGACGGCGAGGACGGTTATCTCGTCCGCCGTCTTGTAGATCTTGAACGGGTTGCCGCCCTGGGGATAGTGCCAGAACTCGATGCCGCCGCTGCTCGCGCTGAAGCAGTACAAGTTGCTACCGACGACGACCTTGCCTTGCTCCGTATTCACCGGCGTGTTCTTCTTGCCGACGACAAACGGATTGCGCACGTCGGTGTACCCCCGGTAACACGTGTCGGTGAGAATCGCTTCGCCGGCCGACGTGAGCGTGTGACCTGACAGGGTCGCCTCGTTCATGCCGGTCTCATCCTTACCACTGGTGGCTTCCTGGTCGCCGACCACAATGTATTTTCCGTCCCACATCGTGCCGTTGGGAAAGTTGATCGTGATGCCGTTAGTCGAGAGGGTCTTCTCTTGCTTCGTTCCGGTCAATACGCCACAGACGCTAACCGTAGCGTACTCGCCCACGCCGATGACGTTGCCCTTGTTGTCGTAGCCCATCGGCGAGACGGATTCGCAGTCCGTGTCGCTGTAAATCGCGCCCTTTTTCGAGTGGCCCTTCGAGTAGACGATGACTCGACCCGGTGAGCTGCCGGTGATTGCGACGTCCCCCTGGTAGTCGATCGAACATCCCAGGAGGGCGCCGCCCGGGTCGTAGCTCCGCAATGGGCTCGTCCCGCCGTGCGCATACTCGACGAGCTTTCCGGCGCCGGAGTCTACGAGGTAAACGTCTCCTTGGGCGTCGACGCATCCGCCGTCCGCCACAAAACCGCTGAGCGTTCCTACCTGCGCGCCGCTCGAGTAATCGTACACGTTAACGTCGCCGGTGTTCTCGTCCGCGGCGTAGATGAGGATCGACCTTCGGTGCCTGGCCTGCGGCAGCATCCACGATGTGCCGTGACCCGCATGCGCCGCGCGGAGTATCGCCGGCTCTCCGATCGGCAGCGCACCACCCTGCGACGAGCCCCCGCACCCGCCCAAGAGCGCAGCCGCGGTAAACAGCCCTACGTCTAAACGCCAACGCCTCATGACCACTCCTCTCTCAGCTCGTTACCTTAGAAGGCTAGCACGCCCGGACAAATCTCGGCATCCGGGATTGTACGGACCCGCGACCCCCTCGGTACGTACTTCCGGACATGCGCGTTGCGGTTGTTAAGCGACTCAAGGGGACCGAGCCCACGAGCGCTCGGTTGAATGATATTGGGCAAAGCTTAGCCAACGCGCACCGGCAGCGTGAGACTGACGAGAATCCTGGAAGCGGCGCTCTTTGCGCTGTGCACGTTAGCGGTTAGCGCAAGTCTAACCGCCTGCGCGACGCAGCTCCCTCCCCAAATCGCCGGGGTCAGCGAAAACGCCGAACGTGGAGGGTCGTGGATGCTTCCGGAGGCGAGTGGTGAGGATCTTATCTACGCCACTTCGACGTCGGGCAACGCCATCTACGCCTTTTCGTATCCCACCGGCAAACTCGTCGGGAAGATCGTTCCGCCCTCCGGCACGATCTCGCTGCAAGGTCTCTGCGCAGACAATCTCGGCTACTTCTACGTGACGAGCTTCAGCGGCCGCCACGGAGGCCACGGCGCGGCCGGGCACCTTTATAAGTACCGGCACGGTGCGACGCGGCCAAAGACAGATTTCACCTTCGGCGGTACGGAGCCTTTTGGCTGCGCCTTTGATGCCACGACGAAAACCCTCGCCGTTTCGGCGATTAGTCTGGGCGTGACGGCCGGTTTTGTCGAGACCATTCCAATAAGCGGCTCTGGAAAGATTTATTACAGCTATTACGTCTCCAACTACTATTATTGCGGCTACGACGATAAGGGCAATCTTTTCGTCAACGGGACCGGCGCTGGCCCAGTGATGTATCTCGAGGAGCTCCGCAAAGGCGCCAGCGGCCTCAAGGAACTCGCGCTGAACCGGAGCCTCAGCGACTCTGCAATCGGTCAAGTTCAATGGGACGGCCGAAACATCACGCTCGAGGATTTGACCGATAGTGCGCTCCTCCGACTCTCGATCTCCGGTTCGAAAGCGAAGGTGGTCGGAACGACGCATCTCGACGGCTGGTACGACGCAACGTTGTCTTGGCTCAACGGCTCCACGCTTCTCGTGCCTACCGGGGGCAAGAATACGAAGCTCGGATTCTGGAATTATCCGTCGGGCGGCAAAGCCACCCGCCTGGTCGATGCACCCGCCGGTCTATTCAGCGTAACCGTGAGCGCGCCCGCAAAATGACGAACGTGCACCGCTTCCTCACCATTGGACTAGCAGCGGCGCTGGTCGCGGGCTGCGCGCAGTCCTACGTGTCTCCGAGCGTCGTGCCCGCCGCATCGCGAATGCTCGCCGAGGCAAAAAGCGAGGACCTGCTTTACGTTGCGGATGCGGGCCTCAATCAAGTCGACGTGTACTCCTATCCGAAAGGAGTGCAGGTGGGCACGCTCACCGGCTTCGACGGGCTCGCGTTTCTTTGCACGGATAAAGCCGGCGATGTGTTCGTTCCAAGCTACGATCAGAGCGAGATTTTCGAATACGCGCACGGCGGCACCAGCCCCACCGCAACGTTGGACGACCCTTATGCGTACCCGTATTCGTGTTCGGTCGATCCCACGACGGGTAATCTCGCCGTCGTCAACTATCAAACGACCAGCGGCGCTGGTGACATCGCGGTCTACGCACACGCTCGCGGCCAGCCGCGCATCTACAAACCGTACGTCGCTAACTATTATTACTTCTGCGCCTATGACGACAAGAGCGATCTTTTCGTTGAGGGCGACGCAAGCGGTAGTCAAGGCACCTACTTTGCC
>JBAPZS010000251.1:0-2956 GCA_049285355.1 Candidatus Cybelea sp.
CGAGATACTGTCCCATTCACCCAATGGGATGCGTTCGCAAAACTGACTGAACGTTTCGAGTGCCGGAACGCTGACGGCGTTGTTGATGAAGAGGTCGACGCCGGGCTGATTCAGATATTCGTCCATCAGCTGGAGCGCGAAGCCGCGGTAGGGAAGGCTAACGAACCACGCACGAGAGACGGCCGAGATAAGGTCGTCTCCGCGGAACGTGTACCTGGCGCGAACGGTGCCCATGGTACCGACCAGCTCACCGTCGGGGAGTTCGAGAACCCAGCCGATCGGAAAGTCGTTGCCGGACCCATTGCGCAGTGGGTTGTCAAGCCACAGAGCGCTCCAGTCTTGGTACGCAGGGACATCGAGTGAATGCGCGAGCGCCAGTCGCGCGATACCTTCGTAATCCTCGAGGCGTGCGGGGCGAAGTTTCGGCATATCTACAGCGTGGCGTCGCCGTCGAAGAGCGAGGGATCCCAACGCTCGGCCTGACTCAGCTCGGCCTGGAGTGCCGCATCGACCGCGCCGTAAAAGAAGATCGAGTTAGCTAGCCTCCCGCGGTAGGTGGCGCGCTCGTCGAAGGCCCGCATCTTCGGCACGCCCCGGCCAAAATTTTGTATGGCGAGAAATCCTTCCGCAGCACATCGTTGCAGTGCTGCGCGAAGAAAGTCCGGCAATAGGTCGGGCTCGGGCTCAAGGTTTTGATAGTCGATCAAAATCGCTTTTTCACCGCCAAGCCACGATTCGCGCCGCAAAACGCAGTAGCCGCACAACCGTCCCATCTTCGAGGCGGTAAAAATCCACAATCGATTTTCGCGGATCGCCGCATCGAAGTGCCACGAAAGCGCGCGGCTGCTTCGCTCCGCCAATAACTTATTTCGGTTTTCCCGGACTAGCTCGGCCCAAAAGGCGTCGAAGCGGGCGTCGAACCTATCCGTAGCTTCGACCACAACGGAGCGCGAAGGCTTTGGAAGATGCCCGGTGAGTGAGTTTTTTAGCCGTAGCATCCAACCAGTTGGATATGCGAGCAACGGGGCAAGGGGAGCCTTGTGCTTTTGCAGTGCCCGCTTGGCAACCAAGACGGGTTCCGTAACGAAATAGGAAACCGCATCCCACGCGCCAAGCGGAACCGGTCCGTAGAACTGATTCAAGGTTTCAACCGCGGATCGGCCGACCGTGGTACTGATGAACAGATCGACGGGTTGGTCAAAATACTCGTTTATTAGTTGCAGAGCGTATCCGCGATACGAAGCCTCGACACACCACGCACTGCTTGCCGCTGCGACGAGATCGCTACCTCGAAACGTATAGAGCGCCGGGATCGACTCTATCGAGCCGACGATTGCGCCCGCCGCCGTTTCCAGTACCCAGCCGATCGGCCTGGCATCGCCGGACCGCCGCCAGACCGGATTGTCGACCCAGCGATGGCGCCAGTCGTCGAAGGAAGGCGAATCCATAGCGTGATCTGCGAGAAGCGCGCGAACTCTTTCGTAATCGTCAAAGCGCATTGGACGAAGCGCCGGCGCTGCCGGTGCGGTTGTTATAGCCCCGGCGCTCATGAGCTAGGTTCGTATCGCAGCGGTAGCGACTTCAGGCCGCGCAAACCGAGATTCTCGCGCCACGTCAGCTTTTCGTCGGGGAGCTCGAGTGTTGCGAATCGCGCTAAGAGCGTTTCGAAGGCGATCTGCCCTTCAATACGCGCCAGCGGTGCGCCGAAACAGAAATGTGCGGCCCATCCGAATGCCAAATGTCGATTATCTTCTCGGTCGAAGTCCAACCGGTCCGGGTCGGGGAATCGCTCGGGATCGCGATTCCCGGCCGCCATGACGGCGATGACCGCATCCCGCTTACGGATTAGCTTTCCGCCCAGCACGACGTCCTCGGGTGCCAGCCGGGCGGTGTGCTGGCTGGGGCTTTCGTAGCGAAGCAGCTCTTCGACCGCCGCCGGCATGACCTCACCGTCGCTGCGCAGCCGTTTCATCTGATCGGGATTGCGCAGCAGCGTCAGCATGCCGTTGCCGATCAGATTCGTGGTCGTTTCCAGCCCACCAACCATCGTGACGATACAATTTGCAACAACTTCCTCGTCCGTATATCGATCGCCGTCCACGTCGCTGGTCATGAGGTCTTGGACAAATCCGGGTCGCGGCCGTTTCCTTTGGCTCAGAATCGCGTCGCGGAAATATGCGGTCAGGTTCTCCGCGGCATCCAATACATCGCCGATCCCGTCAGGATTGTGCTGAAAGTTTCCTAACATACCCGCGAAAGTTGCGGACCACTCCTTCAGGCGTATGCGATCTTCAACTGGAATCCCGAACATCTCCGCCGTCACGATGGCCGGAAGGGGCTCGGCGAAATCGGTAAGCAAGTCCATTCTGCCATCGCCTCGCTGTTGAATGTCGTCGATCAGCTTCAGCGCGATCTCTCGGATGTGATCGCCCAGCAGGCGCACGCGCGCCGGCATAAATGCCGGAGACGCAAGCTTACGCAAGCGCGTATGCGCCGGCGCGTCCATGAAAAGCATCTGCTTGACCATCACGCCGGCAATGGGACTCACCTCGGGAGCGCCGAGCAACTCAAAAAACTCGGGCGAAGGTGCGCGGGCGGCGGAAAAGTCGGTGAGAACCCTGATCACATCGGCATATCGGGTCACGATCCAGGCGTGGAGATATGGGTCCCAATGAACCGGATCCTCATCGCGTAGGCGGCGATAAAGCGGATACGGATTCGCCAAAACCTCTGGGTCGAGAAGGCGAGCGAGGCTTAGCGGGACTTGCGAGGTTTCGTCAATCACGTCCCGTCTTTCGCAGCCTTCTTGCAACCTGCAACCTCGGTCGCCAGAGCGGCGGCCGTCGGCGCCTTGAATAGTTGACGAAGCGTCAGCTTTACACCAAAAGTTTCGCGAATTCGCGCGACGAGCTGCACGCCGAACATCGAATGCCCTCCCGCCATGAAGAAGTCTTCG
>JBAPZS010000252.1:0-3810 GCA_049285355.1 Candidatus Cybelea sp.
GTGATAGGCGATTGCACGACCCAACATTCCCCAACGATTGTCTGCGCCGTAAAATTACCGGTGTAACCATCTTCGACCGCCGTCAGCGTGAACGACTTCGTAACCGATTGACGCGCGGGACTCGCGGCCGTCCCGGAGGGGCTCACCTGAATCACGTTGGGCATGTAATTGTTGTGCGTGCAGGCGGCAAGCACGAGGGCGAGGCCTAAAATCTTGACGGCGGCCAGGAACGAACGGAACACGATAGACTCCTTGGTTCGGCCTGCGGGCGTTACCTTTCCCGTAGATTATTCTTGGATGAGGACCCGGGCGAATAGCGCTTAGCGCTACTCGCCGTTCAAGTCGAGCTGACTTGGTACGGCCGAGTTCTCGTCTACGTCGGGACGATCGGACGGCACGTTAAAAACGGGGACCCCGTGATTATCGAAGGTGATGGTGCTCGGCGTGCTGCGGTTCTCTTTCGTAAAGCGAGCGCTGAGATGGGCTTCGAGATAATCGAAGCGATTGGCAGGCACAAAAAAGACCGTGTCGCGCGGCAGATCGCTGCCTGGTTCCAGCGAGGTCCGATTGATGGCGTGGGGATCGGCCATCTTCGTGAGATAAGCCAGTCCGAAGACCGGAGTTCCGAAGGATTCGCTATAGAATGCTTGCAGCGTCGCCTTGCCGTTCGCGATTACCGGCGCTTGCGCGTGCAACCTGGGCTCGACCCGCACTCCGAGCACCCAGAACGAGAGGCCGACGACATTCGCTTGCACCGTGCCGACATTGTGAATATCCGTGTGGAGGCGCACGCCGGTCAGCCCGCCGTGCGTTCCCAGCTTCTGCATCGTTACGACGAAGTTCAAATCCGGCTCAGCCAGCGACGGCTTAATGCGATTCTCGTAGGCAAACGTATAGAACGCCCAGATGCCGGCCGCTAAGATGGCCACCACCTCGACGACGTCGCGAACGAGCCAGATCGCGCGCCGGTGATGCTTCCCTTCGATCATACCTTGAACTCGATGTTTGCGAATTGTTTGGGGTCGTAGTTCTTGTCGCCGGGTGGTCGCGGCTCGTCCTTCCACCACGTACTGTAGAGCGCGAGCCATTCGAAGTTCTCGAAGAGATACTCATTGCCGCGAACGCGCCGCAAGCACTTGACGAACGGCAGAATGGTGTTCCAGCGCGAGCGCAGCATGAAACCGACTGCGTCGACCAACAGCGAGGGGTCGATGAGGCGCCGGCGCGCCAGGCAGGCGACGGTTTCAACGTATTGCGCGACGAGGACCAACGCGAGATCGTCGGGCGAACCGTCGAAGTGCCCGCGAATGCTGTCGTCGTCGGGAAAGCGGTTCGAGATGCCCTCCAGTTCGCCGAAGGCCTGGACGATCACGGGGTTGGTGAGGCGCCCGATCGCGTCGATGATCGCCAGGGCATTGCGCTCGTGCTCGAGGTGTTTGTTCTGCCTGGCGAGCAGCACCGTGGACAGGCCAAGCGCGAGGAGCGACACTGCGACGGAGGCAGCGGCAAAGACTTGCTCTGTGCTCACCGCTGAGTTTTTTTGAAGCTACTCGCTTGCTACCTTCTCGCTTCGAGGCGAGAAAGCAGTTCGTAGGCGAGCGCGACTCGGGCGGCTATCGGATAGCTCTTATTCGCCAGGATAACGATGCCGGTGCGTTCTTGGGGAATGAAGGCTACGTACGCGCCAAAACCGTTGGTAGAGCCGGTCTTGTTAACAAGAACTTCGGCGCGCGGTGCCATGGGTGGGCGAATCGCCGTAACCGGCGTTGCGTTGAGGATGATCTGCGCAGAGTTGCCCCGGAGCAGCGTCTCGAGTGTGACCGGGTAGGCGTACTGCTCCCAGATCAGGTCTTGGATCATCGCTCCGGCTTTGAAGTAGCCGATGTGCGTCTCGGTAATGGCACGGCCGAGCGCATCGTTTAGCGCCGGCATCGTCATGTTTGCCTCGAGAAAGCGCAGCAGATCGCCGGCCGTCGTTTTGATGCCGTAGGTTTCGTTTGAGATAACTGAAGCCGCCATACGGATCGGCTTGCCGTCTACGGTATAGCCCTGCGCGTAGTCGGCTATTTTTGTCTGCGGCAGATTGATGTAACTGCTCGTCATGCCGAGCGCGGGAAAGAGCCGTTGCTGCACGAGGGTGACGAAGTCTTGATGCATCGCTTTGGCGGTTACGATGCCCAGAACGCCGACGCCGGGATTCGAATAGGTTCGATAGGTTCCCGGGGCGTAGGCGGGGCGCCACTGTTGGAGGTACTGCATCAACTGCTCGTCGTTCGTTACGGCGTCAGGCAGCTGCAGCGGAAGGCCGCCCGGCGTGTGGGTGCCGAGATTCAGGAGCGTAACCTCGCCGAACTTCGTGCCGCGAAGCGCCGGCAGATACTTACTAGTTCTGTCCGCGAGGGATAATTGGCCGTCGGCTTGAGCCCAGGAAGCGAGGGTTGCGGTGAAGGTCTTGCTGATCGAGCCGATCTCGAAGAGCGTCGCGTCCGTGACGGGAGCGTGAGTCTCCCGGGATGCAACGCCGTAGTTGAAGACGTAGCGATCTCCGTTGACAACGATTCCCACCGTCATTCCGGGGATCCCATACTTCTTCATGACGGGCGAAACCGCGGCATCGGCCGCGCTCTTTACCGTATCCGGTTGCGCCGGAGCGCTGCCCGAACCAAGCAGAGCGACGCTGAGAAGCAGCGTGAAATTGAGCTTACTCACACAAGATGCCATCAAGGTTATTCAGCCGCAGGTCCCGCCACGCCCTGCGCCCTATTTAAGCGTGCTGCCGTAAGGCCTCATAAGGAGTAAACCGCATGCCTCCAAAAAGGTTGATGCTCATCCGGCACGGCGAGAAGGAGCCCGATTCGGGGGCGCCACCCCACGGCGTCAACGCCGAAGGCGAGCAAGATCCGCACTCCTTATGCCCGCGCGGCTGGCAGCGCGCCGGCGCGCTCGTACCGTTCTTCACCCAAGCGTGGGCGCGCGGCATCAAGCGCCCCGATGCCGTGTATGCATCGAAGGTCGGCAACACGGTGTTGATCGCGGACGGCCACGACATCTCCCAGAGTCTGCGGCCGCAACAGACCGTCGCGCCGCTGGTCGAGGCGCTGAACCCCAAAGCCGGATTGCTGGCGCCTTTTGCGGTTGGCGAAGAGGCTGCGCTCGCGCAGATGCTGGCTGACGAGAGCGGGGTTCTGCTCGTCGCCTGGGAGCATCATCACATTCCAAGCATCGCGCGAGCGTTCTCGAAAGAGGCTCCGTCTTCGTGGGATGCCTTGTGCTTCGATAAAGTGTGGATCTTGACGCGCGCGAAAGGCGGCAATTATACGTTTAAGGAGGTTTCGCAAGCGCTATTGAGCGGCGATTCTCCGGATTAAGATAGGAGGGACCATCATGATCCGACGACTTCTTCTCACTGGGCTCACAATAGTACAAGTGCTGGCTCTGACCTCGGCGGTTGGAGCCGTCAGCGTCCAAGGCGTCGAGAACAACGTGCCATACGTCATCGGTTTCAAGCCGCTGCACTCGTCGCAACAACCGTACCTCGGGCAGCTTCACCTGAACTTCAAAAACGGCATCGTCAGCGGAACCTATACCGACCTCTCGACGCGGCCGGGCAGCCCGTTTGCAAATGCGCACAATATTGCGGTGTCGGGCGGTACGAGCGGCGGACAGATCACGCTGCACATCCGCCAGATCACGTTTCGGGGGACGATTAGCGGGCAAAAGATGAACGGCAGCGCAACGATCCGCGGCGGCATCTACACGTTTGAGGCGCAGCAAGGATCACCGGGCAGCGGCAAGCAGTAAGGTAAGCAG
>JBAPZS010000253.1:0-1662 GCA_049285355.1 Candidatus Cybelea sp.
GATTACCCCGGCGCAACTGCAAGGGAAAGTCGTCTTGGTCGACTTTTGGGAGTATACGTGCCTCAACTGTCTGCGCACGCTCCCTTACTTGCGCGAATGGTATCGCCGGTACCACGACGACGGCTTCGTGATCGTCGGCGTGCACACGCCCGAATTCGATTTTTCGGCCCAGCGAGCCAACGTCGAGGCCGCCGGCGCGAGGCTGGGTGTAGTCTGGCCGATCGTACTCGACGATTCGTTCACGATCTGGAAGCGGTACGGGAACACGATCTGGCCGCACGAGTATCTTTACGATCGGAAGGGAAGACTCGTCGAGAGCGTTCTCGGCGAAGGCGACTATCCGCAGACCGAAGAGAAGATTCAGGCGCTTCTCAAGAGCGGCGATCCGCAGCTGAAACTGCCGCCCGTCATGGCCCTGCTCCCGCAGGACAGCTACGATAAGCCGGGGGCGGTCTGCTATCCGCACACGCCGGAGCTTCTCGTTGGTCGCCAGCCCATCGCGAACGCATCGGGGTTTAACAACCCGGCGCAAGACACGCACTACGCTGATAAGGTTAGCGACCCGCAGGATGGTGCGCTGTACCTTCAAGGCTTCTGGCACCTGACGACGCAGGCGGCGGTTTCGGGCGAGAGCAACGGCTACCTCGCCCTTCGCTATCACGCCATCCAAGTCGTTTCGGTATTTAAGCCGGAGGACGGCGGCTCGATTCGCGTCGACGTTACGCAGGACGGTCAACCCGTCGCCAAGAGCGATGCCGGAAAAGACCTCCGCTACGACGACCGGGGGCGATCCTTCGTTCAAGTCGACGCTAGCCGCGCTTACGACGTGATCGTGAACGCGCGCTTTGGCGAGCACAATCTTCGAGTGTCGCCGCAGGGTCACGGATTGGGCATCTACGATTTCGCATTTGAATCGTGCGAGGTTCCGCAGAGCACGCGATGAGACGATCCGGCCTCCCGAGCTACGCCATCGCCATCCTCGCTGGCCTCTGCGGCGCCATTCTGATCGATCTCTACCTGGTGATAACGGAGCCCTACGTTGCTCGCGGAGTAACGCCGCAACTTGTCATGCAATGGGATGCCTCCAACGCGCTCGGGGCTGCCGCGTACCGCGGCGGGTGGGCGACTGCGATACTTGGTACGCTGATGCATTTTACCGTCAGCATCGTCTGGGGAGCGATCTTCGTCTCGCTTGCGCAGCGCATCGCATGGATAACCGAGAGACCGCTCCTGTCGGGAGCGCTTCTGGGGGTTGTCGCTATGGCGGTTATGCGAGCGATAATCCACTTGGGATACGCCGTCGTTAGACCGTTTCCCAACGTTTGGTACTTCCTCTACATCTTGGTCGCGCACGTCGTCTTCTTCGGCATTCCGGTCGCACTCGCCGCAGCGTTCCTCCTGCGCCGCGCGATAACGCCCCGGCGGGCGTCAAGCTAGCGATTCCTCCATCGCCGCCAGGGTCTCGTCAATGTCGGCTTGGCAATGCGCGGTCGAAACGAACATGACCTCGTTCTGCGACGGTGGCAGGAGAATGCCCCGAGCGAGCATTGCCGCGCAGTAGCGCGCGTACGCGTCGCGGTTCGCTTTGCGAGCATCGTCGAAGTTTCGCGCCGGCGATCCGGCACGAAACTTGAAGTCCACGATCGATTCGAGCTGCAGCAC
>JBAPZS010000254.1:0-1800 GCA_049285355.1 Candidatus Cybelea sp.
GGCGAACACCGTGCGCAGTTCGCCATGCCACAACCGTGGTCGCCACGTAAGTATCTATGGCGAACCGCGAGGAGATCGCCACTTTCAGCGAATGGCGAACACCTGGCAAAAATGGCGATCATGCAAACCACCAGCGGTCGGCGAACGCTCAAAGAAGCAGCGCAGATGGCCATCCTCGGGCTGTACACCGAGCGGGGCTCGGCAACCGCGGGCGAGGTTGCGGAGGCCACTCGCGAGTTCAGTCCTAGGACGGCCGAGCGTGCCCGAGCCGATCTCACCGCAGAGGGCATGCTCCGACACGGCTACACGGGAAGGCCTGGGAAACAAGGCCACCATTACTACGAAATCGACCGAAGCAAAGTCGCGCAGTTCGCCACACCACGCCGCAGATCGCCACGTAGCTATGAATCGCGAACGACGCAAGATGATGGCTATCTGTGGCATGGTGAGCACAACCCCGAGGTTGACGACTCCGAGGCCGACGACGCCGACTGGGACGATGACGACGACATCAATGACGCCGAGGATGAACTCAAACCAGTGTGGGCCGCAGGCAACCCCTGGGCCGGGATATTCGCGATCACGATTTGCGTTTGCGGCCTTGGATGGGCTGTTTTGGTTCGTCGTCGATTTGCCCCATTCTCGATCGCAGGCGCGAACGGAATGCCACTGCCGCCGTACCAGACGCCTCCCACGCCCCGCGGATATGCAACCGTCGCGCCGTACCCGTGCGACGATGCGATCTTCGCTCCCGGTGCGTCTCTCGACGAGGATACTAAGCCGACTATTGGCCTTAAGGGCCATGAGAGATTTCCCGGGTTCCCCGGCTTTTTTGATTTTGCTCCCGAGAGTGACTCCTGAGCGCGATTACCTATCCGGTCGCCGCGGTTGAAATCGACGAGCCTAGGCGAGTGGCATGCGCCTAGACGGTCCCGTCAGCGTAAGCCACGAAGGGAAAACTTTTATGAAAAAGCCGACGTCGACGAGAATTACCGAAACGGCCGAGGACCTGCTGAAGCCCAAGCAACGACGACAGCTCGCGATCGCATATGTTCGGGTCTCTACGCGCGAACCGGGTGAGAGCGGCTTGAGAATCGACGCGCAACGAGCGGCTGTCCAAGCCTACTGCCGAGAGAACGGCTACCGTCTGATCAACGAGTATCAGGAGCTCGAGACCGGGCGTAAGAAGGACCGTCCCGCGTTGCGTGAGGCGATCGCTCGCGCGCGCTTAGCGAGGGGACTGCTCATTATCGCTCGGCTCGGGGGGCTCTCGCGATCCTGGCGGTTCATCGACGAGTTGCTCGATTCGGGCAGGCTGCGCTTTCACGCTTGCGACGTGCCGAACGCCGACCCGTCTTTTTATCGCAACCTTGCATCCATCAACCAACAAGAGGCGACTGCGACGTCGATGCGCACGAAGGCCGGAATGGCCGCGGCGAGGGCTCGCGGCGCGGTCTTTAGCAATCCGGCGAACTTGACGCCGGCCGCGTGTCGCAAGGGCGCTCGGATCGCAAATCAAGTCAGACGTCGCAAACGCGATCGCACAATCGCAAGAGTGGCCGGGCGGATAGCCGAGCTTCGAGGAGAGGGGAGCGGCTATCGGGAGATCGCCGGCGTGTTGAACGACGAACGTTTCGTAACTTCGCACGGCAACAAGTGGACCGGCAAAACCGTATGGCGAGCTCTGAGGCGACTTAGGCACTTTCCCTAAACGAACTGTGCCAGTCCCTTGACCGGACCCGCCGATCGGCGCCGCGGCCGCGGAGGCACGGCCTTTAGGCACCTTTGCAGCTTGCGGCT
>JBAPZS010000255.1:0-2574 GCA_049285355.1 Candidatus Cybelea sp.
CGTCCACACCTGGCTCTTGAAGAGGTCGCCGATTGGGTTGACCGGCGGCGTGTCGTCGGCATGCCAGGTGAAGTATCCCAAGAGCCGCTCGGTCTTGTTTCCCGTACCGATCGGTAAAGCGTCGAGCTTTGCCGACTGATCGAAGAGCACGACCATTCGCGTCCGCGCCATGACGTTGCCCCGCCGGCGCGCGTCGGCCTCGGTCTCAAACTGCAGATAACCATCCACGGCCGGGCTGATGTCGATCGTCACGCAGTTAATCCCCAGCGCATCGACGACGAGGGCGGCATCCGTCAGACTAGACGGATTCGACGTTCGATACGGCATTCGTATCGCGTAGACGTTCGTCGGCCCAAGCGCGCGGGCACAGAGATAGGCCGTGACGGCCGAGTCTACACCGCCGGAAAGACCGACGATCGCCTTGGAGATCTTTCGTCGAAAGATCAACTCGTCACGCAGAAACGAGACCAGCCAACTCGTGGCCAGCGCCGGCTCGATGCCGGGCGCGCCGGGCGGCGCGCTCTCGGGCTCAACGATCCGCAGCGTCATACTCGCCGCGCGGCAAGGGAAGCTCGGGGTCGAGCAGCAGGTTCGGCAGGACGGCCTCCAGATCGCCAAGCAACGGCAGCGTCGCGCGCGCGAGGTCGATCTCTCGCAGATCCAAATCGGCCCGCACGATGCACGGTTCGGTCGCCGGAGCTTGGACGAGAATCTTGCCGTGAGGGTCTGCGATGAACGACGAGCCGCTCATGCCTTTACCGCCCTCGAAGCCCGTGAGACCGGCATAGACGACGAATATCCCATGTTCGAGCGCCGCAAGCCGCAACATCTCGCGCCACGTCACGACGCTCGTCAGCTCGCCCTCTTGCTCCACTCCGCGTCCCGGCGAGGCGCTGGGGACGATCAGCACTCGCGCGCCTTTGAGTGCAGCCAAGGTCGCCGAGATCGCATGGTACGCGTCCTCGCAGACGAGCATCGCCGCGCGTCCGAAGCGCGTTTCAAAGACGCCGAGTTGACGGCCCCGCGAGAGAAAACGCTCCTCGTCGAAAACGCCGTAGGAGGCCAAGAATAGCTTGCGGTGCACGTGCACGATCCGCGCCTCCCCTCGCTCGACGTGCAGATACACCGCGCTGTTGTAGTACGCCCCGCCGTCATTTTCGTAAAAACCGGCCGCGAGATCGACGGCTCGGTCGCCGGCAGCCTCATGCCACGCAGTCGCGAGATCGTGCGCAAACCGCGATGCGGAGATCGCGTGATCGTATACGGCTCCTTCGAGAAAGTATCCGGTCATGGCCCCTTCGGGCAGGACGATCAAGTCCGGACAGTCGGCGACGAGCTGGGTAAACGCTTCGCGAGCCAAATCCAAATTCGCAGAATACCGGCCCTTGATCGGCTTCATCTGCACGATCGCTGTGCGAAGCGCAACGGCTTCAGCCACTCGAGATGCTCGTCGCCATCACGACCTGCTCGTCGCCGGGCCGCGTTCTTCCCAGTTGAGCCGCGCAGATCTCTGCGGGATAGGTCCAGATCTCCGCAAGCGTGGGATGGAGGTGTGGAATGCGCATAAATTGTTCTACCGTTGCGTCGTAGCTCATCGCTACGATCACCTCGTGAATCAGTTCCGAAGCCTGTGGACCCAAGATTGCCGCGCCCAAGATGCGCCCGCTCTCACGCTCGGCCATCATTTTTACGAAACCCTTCGTCTTAGCCAGGCATTGCGCTTTTCCGTGCTCGGCGAAGTCATAGCGGCCGCTGACGTACGGGATCTCCAAACGCTTCAGATCCTTTTCGCTCATTCCGACGGCCGCCATCTGCGGGTCGGAGAAGACCGTGTGCGCGCCGACAACCGTATAGTTTGCCGACTCGCTGCCGCCTAAACAGAGGTTTCGCGCCGCAATCTCTCCCTGATAGATCGCGACGTGCACAAGCATATACTCGCCCGTAACGTCACCCACGGCGCAGATATTTGGATTGCTCGTGCGCATCGTTTCGTCGACTGCGATGCCGGCGCCGGGATCGTGCAGGACCCCCGCCTTCTCCAAGTCCAGACCCGTCACGTTGGGTAAGCGGCCGAGAGCATAAAAAATCTCCTCGACGGCCAGCTCGTCTTCGCGCCCATCGTGAAGGTAGCGGATCACCTTTTGTTTGGCCTCACGTCGCGCGTCCAGCAGCCGCGTATGCGTGTGGATCCCGATCCCTTCCTCGCGAAAGTACGCCGTCAGCGCATCGCCGACGTCGTCGTCGCTCTCGGTCAGGAGGTGGCCGCTGCGAATGAGCATCGTCGTTGCGGCGCCCATGCGCGCCAGAAACTGCCCCAGCTCGCAGGCCGTATACCCGCCGCCCAGTACGGCGATGGACTCGGGGATACGCTCCAGCTCGAGGACGGCATCGCTATCCAAATACCCGGTCTCGCTCAGTCCCGGCAAGACGCCGGGACTGACGATACTGCCGGTAGCGATAACGAACTTGTCCGCTTCGATCGTCGTGGTTTCGCTAACGAGCAGCTCCGTCGGTGAGAGAAAGCGAGCCGCTCCAAGGTACAGGGGAAAGCTCTCGATGCCCGCGATGCGATAG
>JBAPZS010000256.1:0-4608 GCA_049285355.1 Candidatus Cybelea sp.
GCTGCCGGGCTCGCATCGCCGGGTTCGTGCTGGCAACCGGTTGCGCTTTACTGCTGCAGCCAGTCGCTGCAAAAGCAGCGACTTCGTCGGCTCCCGCAGATATCAACGAGTGCCGCATCGTCGGCAACCGCGCCTACGTGTCGGCGTACAGACCCATCGTGCTCTCCTTTACAAACCGGCAGCCGATGGTTGCAAACGTCGTCGTGTTCACTATCGACTATGCCGGCCGGACCGAGCGAATCGTCGATAGGGGGACGTTTTTTCAAAACGTTCGGATCAACCACGCGTTCGAGGGGTTTTACGACGTGCCGTATCGCGGTTCGTCGCCGACCAGTTGCCGCGTCGATTACGTCGGCTTCTCCGGCGGCGGCGAGTGGACGGGAACGTCGTCTGCTCCTGCGCCGGAGGCCTCCTAGGCGTTCGTGCGACGAGCGTTCCATTTCCAGAGCGCTACGCATCCCCACACGAACTCCACAGCACCGAACGGCCACGTTCCGGCAAGCCATCCGTAGGCTGACGCTGCGAAACAAGCAAGGGCGAAGAGAAGTGTAAATATCACGCCTCGCTGCTCCAACGCATAGCAGAACATCATGATCGTTACGGAACCGGCGCCGAATGCCGTCAGCACGGGTAACCCCTTTGGAGATCACGCGGATCGCCCCTTCGGTCCGAACGGATAATCCGTTCGGCGGCTGGTGCTGGTTAGATTACGCAGCTTAATCTGTATGCGATATGTGGAATTCCGCGTTGCGTCTGGGTCTCGGGGCCTGTGCATTGGCTTCCCTCGTGCTCATCGCGCGGCCGGCGAGCGCGCAGACCGCCTCGCCGTCCCCTTCCGCGTCGCCTGTAGGCATAGCGCAGACGCCGCTAAACGTCGCCAGCCCGGCAGCGTCGAGCGCGCCGGAACTCCGGCGCGCGCTGCCGCTTCCGTTCGATTCGATATTCCCGAGCTCGGGTGAGTTCCCAGGGCCCACGATCGGCGTTCCGACGGCCGCAGGGTTACGCGCCTACGGATGGGTCGACGCGGGCACCGAGATGAGCACGTCCAAGTATTCGAACTACCCGCTCACGTACAACGACGTTCCAAACGATCCGCAACTCGATCAGTTCATCCTGCGTTTCGAGCGGCAGCCGGATACCGTGCAGACCGATCATTTCGATTGGGGGTTCCGGTTGAGCAATCTCTACGGCGTAGACTATCGCTGGACGACGATGCAGGGGGTTCTGAGCAACCAGCTATTGCTTCGTAACCAAACCAACGGCTACGATCCCGTCGAGGCCTATGGGATCCTCTACTTCCCAAAATGGGGCGAGGGAACTGTCATCCAGGTTGGGCGCTATATCTCGCCGCCGGACATCGAAGCGCAGCTCTCCCCCGAAAACTTTCTCTACACCCATTCGCTGATGTTCGACTTCGACTGCTACACGCAGATGGGCGCCCTCTTCCAAACCAAGCTCAGCAACTACTGGACGCTGGAATACGGCGTGCACTCAGCGGACGACGTTGCTTCCTGGAACGGGTCGGCGCACATCCCGACCTTCCTGCTGATCGCGAGGTACGTGACGCATGCGAACGAGGACTCGGTGCTTTTCGGCATTGACTCGCACTCGTTCGACGGCGCCAACTTCAAACCGTATGAGTACGGTACGTACTACAGCCAGACCACTAAGAAGGTCGAGCCGCTGACGTGGGGGCATGACGATCTCCAGCAGCAAAATGTCACCTGGACCCACGTCTTCAATCCGCAATTTCAAAACGAATTCGAGGCCTATTACATCTACGAATATAATGCTTACGTCGGCGGTACGTTCAATAACTACAACGTTGCCACCGGCGGCCCGCTCTATCTGGGAGCGGGCGGCGGGCCGGGTGCGTTCATACCCGGGCGCTCGGGCGCCGTGGGGATCGTCGACTACCTCGCCTACAAGTTTTCGCCGACGGATTACCTCACGTTTCGGCCGGATTACATTAACGACCCGCAGGGCGAGCGTTCCGGCTTTGCCACCGCGTACGGCAGCTTGACGTTGGGGGTAACCCACCGCTTCTCTTCGATCCTCGAGGTTCGCCCCGAATTCCGCGTGGAGAAGGCGTTTCGCGCCGGAGTGACGCCGTGGGACAACGGCACCAAGAGCTACCAAACAACTCTTGGCATCGACGCGATCCTAAACTACGGAAACGACAACTGAGCCACCCGGGGAATTGATCAGAACATGAACGAGGCGCCCGCGCCGACGTAGTGCTGCTTTTGGCCGTCGAGCAGCGTTGGTGAGAATCCGTACTCGACGTCGAGCTGGACGTGCTCTCCAAGGTCGCGAACGTACCCAAAGTCGATGAGGCTCTTACTGCCAAGCCCGATACCGGCCTGGCTAAAGTAGGCGTATTCGCCGAAAAACTCTGCGGGCCCGGGTAACGAGGCGGTGACCTCGAGGCTGGGAACAAACGCAAAATACGACTGAGCGTTATGCGCGGTGTCGAAGCCGGAGAGCGAGTTGAAGCTCAGGCTTCCGTCTAGTCCGACTATTGAGTTCACCGTGTAGCCCCAGTTGAAGTTGCCGGTGTATTGCGCGTTTCCGGCGGTGAAGGCTTGCGTCCCAGTCGGGAACGTCACGACGCCGTTGACGCCGTACAACCATCGAGTGCTATAACCGAGCTCGTACTTGGCGCCCAGATTGACGTCGCTGCTTCCGCTCACCCTCGGGCTGCCGGCCGACGACGTTTGAAGACTTGGTGGACCGAACTCCAGGTCGAAGTGAGGGTTGGCGGTTCCTGCGCGGATGAGCGATTGCGGGTAGTTCACGCTGCTGCCGCCGCCAGGACCCGTTATCGTCGTGTTCGTGTAGCCGTTCTCGAGATCGAAGTTTCCCGTGCGCACCGTGCAAACACCGGTCGTTACCGTCGGCCGGTTTACGATGGATAGGATCGAGCCGCACGGGTCGCTCGCGCCCGGGGGGGGGGAGGGCGACTGTACCACCGCGGGCGGGGGCGTTTGGGCCGTGGCGACGGCACCCCAGAGCGCAAATGCCGCAGTAAACATGGCAAGCCTTAAGAGGCATGCGACGGTCATCCCGGGAGCTACTTGGCTACGGCGACGGAAGCCTGTCCGAACGGATCATCCGTTCGGCGGCTGGCAGAGGCCGTGGGCCGGCGTATGCTATCTGCTAGATGCTGCTCGAAATCGGAATCGTGGCCCTCACGATCGTTTGTTTCGTTCTTCTCGATCTTTACGTGCTCGGCTGCGAAAGAGTCTAGCGGTGCAGTTCGACGACGTCTTAGGCCTCATCCTCACGGTCGCAGGCCTCGCCTACCTCGTCTTTGCGATGCTGCGCCCGGAGAAGTTTTAGGAAAACCCGATGGCGCTGATCGGATGGGTTCAGGCCGTCGTCTTCTTCGCGATCGTCTTGGCGGTCACGAAGCCTATCGGCTCGTACATGGTGCGCGTCTTCGGCGGCGAGCGCACGTGGCTAACGCCGCTGATGCGCCCGCTTGAAAACCTCATTTATCGCCTCTGCGGCGTCCGCGAAGACGAGGAGATGACGTGGTACGCGTACGCTCTTTCGATGCTTGCCTTCTCGCTGATCGGGCTCGCCTATCTGTACGTTCTGCTGCGCACGCAGAGGTGGCTTCCGTTCAACCCGGCGCACATCGACAACATGGCCCCGGACTTGGCGTGGAACACGGCGGTCAGCTTCACGACCAACACCAACTGGCAGTTCTACTCCGGCGAGACTGCCATGAGCTACCTCTCACAGATGGCCGGGCTGGCTTGGCATAACTTTGTCTCGGCAGCCGTCGGGATCGCGATCGCGGTCGCGATTGTGCGCGGCTTGGTGCGCACCAATATCAAGACGCTTGGAAATTTCTGGGTGGATCTAACGCGCTGCTCGCTCTACGTGCTGCTCCCGATCTCGATCGTTGTTGGGCTCTTCTTGGTTTGGCAGGGAGTTCCGCAGAACTTTCACGCGTACGAGAGCGTGAAGTCCGTCGAAGGCTTTGCGCAAACGATCACCGGCGGTCCCATGGCGTCACAAGAGGTGATCAAAGAGCTCGGCACCAACGGCGGCGGCTTCGTCAACGCCAACTCGGCCTCGCCGAACGAGAACCCCAACCCCTTGAGCAACCTTGTCGAGTTGCTTTTGATCTTTTCGCTCGGTGCCGGACTCACGTATATGTACGGCAAGATGGTCAAAGATACGCGCCAGGGGTGGGCGATCTTTACCGCCATGGCGATCTTGTTCTTCGCCGGTTTTACGCTTGCGTATTGGGCCGAAGCCGCGGGTAATCCGATCGTGCACCAGATGGGCGTCGCCGGCGGCAACATGGAGGGGAAGGAGTGCCGGTTCGGCATTTCGGCATCGGCGCTCTTCGCGACGGTCACGACCGACACGTCGTGCGGTGCGGTGAACTCGATGCACGACTCGTTCATGCCGCTTGGAGGGCTCGTCCCACTGGTCGACATGCAGCTCGGTGAGATCGTTTTCGGCGGCGTCGGCAGCGGTCTGTACGGTATGATCGTTTTCGTCGTCTTGACGGTCTTCATCGCGGGCCTCATGGTCGGGCGCACGCCGGAGTATCTCGGAAAGAAGATCGAGCGACGCGAAGTGCAGTTC
>JBAPZS010000257.1:0-2678 GCA_049285355.1 Candidatus Cybelea sp.
GCCGAGGAGTCGCTCGACCGCACGCGTCACGAGCCGCGGCGCGCGGACTCCATCGCCGTCGGCCGCGCGCTGCGCATCCTTGCGGCCACGCAGCGGATCGGGCTCGCGACGCTCGCGTTGGAGACGGCGATCGGCACGCCGGTTAGCGCGGAGGCGGCCGCCGCCATCGGCGCGTTTGCCGGCACGCTGAGCGATCGCATCGCGGAGCTGTCGCAGGCCGTACGCGAGTCGCGCCGGGCGCCGGCGGACGGGCGCCTCGGTCTGGCGCTGAGTCCGGTTGAAGCTACGCTCGACTCGAGCGAGCCTCGGCAAGCCTTCATCCTTCATCGCATGCGCGCGTACGTTGACGCGCTGACACGGCTGGGGCGCCTAATAGGCGTTTCGCGTTCGCATCCGAAGGATGGGGCGTGAGGTATTGCGCGTGCGTTCTTTTCGTATTGTTGGCGCTCGGCATGGGTTCGGAGTCGGTGGCGGCTGATTTCCGCGAAGAGGCGGTCAGCGTTCCGATCGCTATTGGAACACTTTCGGGGACTTTAATGCTGCCGCAGGGCGACGCGCCACGCCCCGTAGCATTGATCATCGCCGGGTCCGGGCCGACCGATCGCAACGGCAACAGCGCGATGGGGCTGAACACCAGCGCCTACCGGAAGCTCGCGGAAGGATTGGCGGCACAGGGTATTGCGACGCTCCGTTACGATAAGCGCGGCATCGGAGCGAGCGCGGTTTCGCAGAGCGAGAGCGCGGTGCGATTCGACGATTTCGTCAACGACGCGCTTGCGCTTACGGCATGGCTCGAGCGCGACCCGCGCTTTAGCAGCGTCAGCATCATCGGGCACAGTGAAGGCTCGCTGATCGGAACCGTCGCGGCCGAGCGCGATCCGCACGTGCGCGCGTTCGTCTCGCTCGAAGGCGCGGGACGCAATCTCGCAACGATCATCAACGAGCAGGTTCACGCGAATCCGGCGAATCCGCCGGCTATCGTACGCGAGGTCGAAAGCATCAACGCCTCGCTGCTGGCCGGCAAGACCGTTCCAAATACCGACCCGCAGCTTGCTCCGCTCTTCCGGCCCAGCGTTCAGCCGTTTATCATCTCCGAATACCGTTACGATCCGGCAAAAGAGATCGCCAAGCTGACGATTCCAGTACTCATCGTTCACGGCTCGACGGATATTCAGGTAAGTTCGACGGACGCGCAGCTGCTGGCCGCAGCGTATCCAAAGGCGCAAGTTGCAAATATCGAGGGGATGAATCACATCCTGGTCTCCGCGCCGGCGGACCGCGATGCCAACATTGCGACCTACGTGCAGCCCGATCTGCCGTTAGCGCCGACGCTCGTTCCGACGATTGCGGCGTTTATTAAGGGGGCAACGTAGGGCGCATTGTCGTCCTTCGACTCCGCTCAGGATGACAATGCGTCCGCTCAGGATGACAATGCACTGCGGACAATGCACTCCGCTTAGGATGACAATGCGAGGGGGGCTAGGCGTAGATGCCGCGGAGGAGCGAGGCTTTGACGACGCGGTCGATCGCCAGCGTGTACGCGGCGGTTCGCAGCGTTGCGTGGCGGGAGTTAGCGATTGCGCGGATGGCGTGCAGGTTGGAGAGCAAGAAGTCCTCGAGCTTCTCGTTGACCTCGGCCTCCTTCCAAAAGTAGCCCGCGCGGTCTTGCGCCCACTCAAAATATGAGACGGTGACGCCGCCGGCGTTCGCCATGATGTCGGGGATGACGGTGATGCCCTTTTGGCGGAAGATGCGATCGCCTTCGGGCGTCGTGGGACCGTTGGAACCCTCGACGACGAGCTTGGCCTGCACTTTCGAGGCGGCCTCGGCGTTGAAGACCTTTTCGAGCGCCGCGGGAACCAGCACGTCGCATGGACTGGCGAGCAGCTCCGCGTTGGTGATCTTTTCGCCGCCCTTAAAACCTTCGAGCGTTCCGTACTTCATGGTGTGGTCCATCGCGCCGGTGACGAAGATACCGTCTTCGTTATAGTAGGCGCCGGTGACGTCGGAGATGCCGACCACGCGACAACCCCGATCTTCGAAAAGTTTCGCCGCGTAGCGCCCGACGTTGCCGAAGCCTTGAATCGCGATGCGCGTCTTTTCGGGGCGCATGCCCATCTCGGTCATCTCATCGAGCGCACAGATCGTGACACCGCGGCCCGTCGCTTCGACGCGTCCGCGCGAGCCGCCGATCTCGAGCGGCTTGCCGGTCACGACGCCCGGCGTGTTCTGACGCACGTGCATCGAGTAGGTGTCCATGAACCAGGCCATTACTGTCGGTGTCGTTCCGACGTCAGGGGCGGGAACGTCTTTATCCGGCCCGACGACTTCGACGAGCTCGGCGGCATAGCGGCGCGTAATGCGCTCTAACTCGTTTTGCGAGAGCGTCGCGGGGTCGCAGGTGACGCCACCCTTACCGCCGCCGAACGGCAGATCCACCACCGCGCACTTCCACGTCATCCAAAACGCAAGCGCGGTCACTTCGTCGAGCGTCACGCCGGGGTGGTAGCGGATGCCGCCTTTCGCGGGGCCGCGCGCGAAATTATACTGGACGCGATAGCCCGTGTAGACTTCGAACTCGCCCGAGTCGCGCTGGAAGGGAATCGAGAAGATGATCTGGCGGGACGGATGCGTGAGGATGCGGCGCATGCCGCCGTCGAGCTCGAGCAGATCGGCCG
>JBAPZS010000258.1:0-2033 GCA_049285355.1 Candidatus Cybelea sp.
CGATGCCTACGATCGAAGCCTCGGCGATCGGCGTATCGATCACGCGGCGCTCGCCGAACTCGCCGAGAAAATCCTTAGTAATCAAGAAGACGTTGCCGCGCGCCCCGACGTCCTCCCCCAGAATCACCGTGCGCTCGTCGCTCTTCATCGCTTCGTAAAGCGTCGCGCGAACCGCCTCGACGTTGTTCATAACGGTCGCGCCGGAGGTCGTTACAGCAGCCACGGTTGCCAGGCTCCTTCGTAGATGTGGGCGTAAAGATCGGCGGCCGCAGGATACGGCAACGCCTCGGCCGCATCGGTGGCCTCGTTGGTCTCGCGCAGAACATCTTTGCGCATTGCCGCCACGTCCTCGGCGGTCATGATGCCGTGCTCGAGCAGAACCGCCTCAAAGGCCGGCACCGGATCTTGCTTGCGCCGCTCCATCACGGCCTCGCGCGTACGGTACGTCAAATCGTTGTCGTCGGTCGAGTGCGCGAGATACCGGTAGCACGTTCCCTCGATAAGGGTCGGGCCGCCTCCGGTGCGCGCGCGCTCCATCGCCTCGTTGACGGCCACGAACGTTTTGATCGGGTCGAAACCATCGAAGCGGCGCCCCGGCATGCCGTACCCAGCCGCGCGCTTCCAAATCTCGGGCTGTGCCATCTGTTTGTCAAGCGGCGTGGAGATTGCCCATTCGTTGTTCTCGACCAGCATCACGAACGGGAGCTTATGGATGGCGGCAAAGTTCATCGATTCGTGCCACTCGCCTTCGCTCGTCGTGCCGTCGCCGCAGGTTGCCAGCACGGCACGCCCAGTCTCGCCGCGATACTTAATCGCGTAGGCTGCGCCGACTGCGTGCGGCAGATGGGCTGCGAGAATGGACGAGAACGACATCAAGCCGGCCGCCTTGGACGAGTAGTGGTTTGGAAACTGACGCCCACCGTTGTGGTCGGCCGCTCGGGCGAAGATCGAGAGCATGATCTCGTAGGGCGAGAGCCCGATGCCCAGGCAAAGCCCGAGGTCGCGATAGTAGGGCGCAAGGATGTCTTGGCCCCGATTGAAGGCCATGGCCGCCCCGGCTTGCAACGCCTCGTGCCCCTCGCTGCCGAGTGCGAAGGGAACCTTACCCTGGCGGTTGAGCTGAAACCCGCGATTGTCGAGCTGGCGCTGCAAGAGCATGTTGCGGAAGATATCGCGCAACTGCTCGTCGCTTAGGCCGTGACGCTCGAGACTCCCCGTTCGAATATCCGTCGTTGCCATCGTCTATGGTCGCCCCGTTCGTTAGAGTGCCCACGGCTGCCAGCCCTCCGCGTAGACCCGCTCGTACAGGTCCGTTGCGGAAGGATAGGCCATCGCTTCGGCGCGATCCGTGGCGTCGTTGGCTTCTTCGAGGACGGAGCGCTTCAATGCTGCCGTCTCCTCGCCCGTCAGGATGCCGTGCTTCACGAGCAGGCGTTCGAAGCACGGCACCGGATCGGTCTTGCGCCGCTCTTGGACCTCGTCGCGCGAACGATAGGTGCTGTCGTCGTCATCGGTCGTATGCGAGAGGAAGCGATAGCACTTCGCCTCCACCAGGCTCGGGCCGCCGCCGGAGCGCGCCCGCATCATCGCCTCGCGAACGACGGCATAGCACGCAATCGGGTCCATGCCGTCTACGACGATCCCTGGGAGTCCGTAACCCTCAGCTCGTTTGTAGATGTCGGGCTGTCCCATCTGCTTATCGAGCGGCGTAGAGATCGCCCATTCGTTGTTTTCGCAGAGAAAGACGATCGGCAGCCGGTGCACGGCCGCAAAGTTGATCGATTCGTGCCATTCGCCTTCGCTCGTCGCGCCGTCGCCGAAGGTGGTAAGCACCGCGCGGCCGGACTGACGTTGATACTGCATCGCGTACGCTGCGCCGACGGCGTGTGGCAGTTGCGCCCCGATGACCGAGCTGATCGTGTGAATCCCGATCCTCCGGCTTGCGTAGTGATGCGGAAACTGTCGCCCCGCTGAGTGATCGGCGGCCCGCGCAAAGAGCGAGAGCAGCACTTCGTAGGGCGTCACGCCGATTC
>JBAPZS010000259.1:0-3394 GCA_049285355.1 Candidatus Cybelea sp.
TCCTCGGCGAGCACGTCGCGCGTGCGACTATAGAGCCTACCTTCCCGACCAGCTCGCCGATCGCGCTTTCTCGGTAGACGGCGCGGTCGCCGCCGACGTCGCGCAGGCGGAGTTGGCGATCGCGCGCCTCGACGGGCGCGCGCGCGCCCTCGTAGATACCGAGGCGCTCGCCCGCCTTTTGCTGCGCAGCGAATCGGTGGCCTCTTCCTGGATCGAGGGTATTGAGGTTCGGCCACGCCGTCTGCTGCGCGTCGCGGCGGAGCAACGCCTGGGTGAAGAGCCGCGCGATGTGACGGCGTCGGAGGTGCTGGCCAACGTTGATGCGATGCAATTGGGAATGGAGTCGGTGCGCGAAGGTACGAAACTCGACGTCGGCCTTCTCCTGAAGATGCATCAGCTTTTGTTGTCACGGACGCATATGGGCGCGCATGCCGGCAGGTTCCGTACGGCTCAGAACTGGATTGGCGGGAGCGGCTACAATCCGTGTGAGGCAACCTTCGTGCCCCCACCGCCCGAACGTGTGGAGCCGCTGATGAACGATTTGTGCACGTTCTGCAATACCGACGACCTGCCGACGGTGGCTCAAGCGGCGATCGCGCACGCGCAGTTCGAGACAATCCATCCCTTCCCCGACGGGAACGGGCGCATCGGGCGGGCGCTCATTCAGTTGATTTTGCGGCGGCGTGGATTATCGAAGCGGGCCTTGGCGCCCATTTCGCTCATACTCGCGCGCTCGCGTGAAAACTACTTTTCTACCCTAAGGGCGACGGCTTACACGGGGAGACCGGATTCCGCAAACGCACGGGAAAGCGCCAACGCTTGGATCGAGTTTTTCGCGGCGACGGCGCTGCAGGCGGCGCGCGAAGCACACGCTTTCGAGCAGCGCATCGATAAACTCGAAGCCCGCTGGCGCAAACGGTTGGGCCGCGTGCGCGCAGCCTCGGCGGTCGATCTTTTGCTGCGCCGCCTGCCCGCTGCGCCGGTACTAACCGTGCCCGGAGTAGCGGAAATGACCGGTCGAAGTTTTGAAGCCGCCAACAACGCGGTTGCCGTACTGGTTGAGGCGGGTGTCCTCAAACCAATCACCGTGGCACGCCGAAATCGCGCCTTCGAAGTGCCCGAGCTTATCACCGCTTTTGCGGAGTTCGAACGCCCGTGACCACATTCGACTTCGTGACCTGCGACGCATGATCGCCGTAAGGGTGGTCCCCGGTCGCGCATCCACGCGGCAAGATCGTCCTCGACGTCAGCGCGCCCAAGTAAGTGCGTCGTCGGCGTCGAGGACGTCGAGAATCTTCGAAAGCTCGGGACGATCCGCCATCACCGGATGGCGCTGACGTACCAAACTCTGATCCTCGGGCGACATCCGTTCGACAACGAAGGTTTCCAACTTCGCGTTGAGCGCCGGTGCAGTTGCCGGGTCGATCCGAGCGCCTAACCACTCGACAACCGCCCTCTCATCGGGCGCACCGGCCACCACGTTACTGAGTTCGGTCATGTCCAAGCCCAGTCGCCGCACGACATACGCGCTGAAGCCGGTATCGTGATTGAGATATGCCCCAAGGTTCCCGCCGGGAAGCTCGGCGCGAAGTTTGTCGATCGTGCGCGGCAAGAGATAGAATCCGAGCATCGTCTCCCGCGCACCGCGCGGTCGCTGCTTGCGAAGATCGAGTGGTGTCATGGCCGACGGATCACGCGTCCTGCTTGATCTTCGAAGCTAACGCGTGCGCGAGATTGGTGAAATCCGAAGGGATCATGAGAACGGTTGCGGAGTTGTTCTCTGCGCCAACCTCGGCGATCATTTGCAGACGGCGCAGCTCCAACGCGATCGGTTGTGACTCCATCACGGCTGCGGCTTCGGTCAGTTTCTGAGAGGCGTCTAGCTCAGCTTCCGCTTTGATCACGCGAGCGCGCCGCTCCCGAACGGCTTCAGCCTCGCGAGCCATTGCGCGCTGCATCGACTGCGGGATCTCAACGTCCTTCATCTCAACCATGGTGACCTTTAGGCCCCATTCCTCGGTAGCCTCATCCACAATAGCCCGGAGTTTGCTGTTGATCGTCGTCCGCTCTCGCAAAACCTCATCGAGCATATGCTGGCCGATGATGTTGCGTAAGCTCGTAAGCGCCACCTGGTATGCCGCGTTCCGGTAATCCTCAACGCCGATAATGGCTTTTGTCGGATCGACGATCAGATACCACAGAACCGCGTTGACCTTAATAGTCACGCTGTCTTTAGTGATCGTTTCTTGCTGCTCGACCGTAACCGTGACGGTTCGCAAGTCAACTATGCGCGCGCGTTCGAACACAGGAATCAGATAGAAAAGCCCGGGGCCGCGAATGCCCACGTAACGCCCGAGCCGAAAAGCGACGCCGCGTTGGTACTCCTGCGCTACGCGCAGCCCGCTGAGGGCGACTACGGTGCCAACGATGACGACAACAACGATGACTGTCGATAACATATTTCAGCCTTCCCTGTCGGAAGGTTCGGGGATAGACCGCATGTGTTTGCTCAGACCTCCACGATCTGGACGAGTTCGCTCAACGCCGCGACGTCGCTAGGATTACGCGTGTAGAGCGGAAGACCCGTATCGAGCGCAATCGACGCGATGAGGAGATCGAGCGCGCGCGGTCCGCGAGGTTTACGGCCGGCGGCCGCCACTTCGGCATAGATGCGGCCGTACGCCCGCGCTGCGCCGTCGTCGAAAGGCAGCGCAGCAAACGAAGCTTCGGCGCGTTGAAGCCGATCCTGACGACGCGCTCGTTCGGCCGGATCGGCGGTGGCCGCAGGCCCCGCTGCCAGCTCCGCCATCGTGATTGCGGAGATCAGCGGTTCCTCGGGAAGGTCTGCCGGATCGATCCGTTCGAGATCGATCACCACCGAAGTGTCGAGCAGAGCGCGCCGATGTTTAGGCACGCGGTCTTGGGTCGGGATCGGCTATCGCGTCGAGATCCTTGCGTAAGCGAGTGTACTCGACGCGAGGAGCGCCACGGAATATCTCGAGGACCGTTGGCAGCCGCGCGTTTCCGCGTCGGCGCAGCGGTACCAACTCGCCGACCGGCGTCCCGCCGCGCGTCACGAGAAAGCTTTCGCCGGCCTCCAGCTCCCGCATGATTTTACCGCTTTCGTTGCGCAGCTCGCGCTGGGTAATATGCCTCACACAAGGAGTGTAGCACATTGTGCTACACGCTTACAAGTGGTCGCTACCAAGCTCTCGAGGGCCACGCGCCGGCCTTGGCCGCGAGCATCGCCGCGTGCCACGGCAGCGCCGAGAAGATCGAGCGCTGCTCATCGTTGAGATACGGGAAGTGCGCTTCGTAAAGCGCTATTGCGCGGGCCAGCCATTCGTTCGCCTCGGCGTCGCGGCTGCACGCGCGATAGGCGAAGGCAACGCAC
>JBAPZS010000260.1:0-7976 GCA_049285355.1 Candidatus Cybelea sp.
GGCCGATGCAAACCTCGCGAATGCGGCGACCGCACTGCGCGAAGCGCAGCGCGTGTACTTTGCGTATCGCGATCTCTATGCAAATAAAGCGATTTCGAGAGATCAGCTCGACCGCGCCGAGGCAACCTACGAACAAGCACAGGTCGCATACCGGCAGGCTCGGATAACCCGCTCGTCGCTGGGGAGCCAGTTGGTTCGCTCGCAGACCGTGCTTGCGGATAATCTTCGTTCGGCGCAAGAAGGCTTCGCGCAGGCGCAAGCGGCGCTCGCGGCGGCACGTGTCGAGGCGGGCGGCGGGGATGTTGCGGCCGCTTCGGCGGAGGCTGCGCGCGCGGGTTCGGAGCACGCCTTCGCCCAAGAGCAGGCCGATGCTGCACACGTCCGCGCCCCGTACGATGCGATCGTCTTGAGTGTCGCCACCGAGAAGAGCGACTCGCTGCGGCCGCTGCAGCCGGGCGATGCCATCGGCGTCGGAGCGCCGCTGGTGACGCTCTCCGCACGGCGGGCGTTCGTCGTTCGAACGCGCGTGGACGAGCAAGACGTCATCAACGTACATTTGGGAGAGCGCGTGCAGGTTACCGGCGAGGATTTCCCGGGGCACGTCTTGAGCGGCCACGTCGTCGAGGTTGCACCGATCGCCGAGAGGGCCGATAGCGGCTCGACGACCTCGCGCATGGTTGCGACGACGATCGCGGTCGACCGTCCTCCCGAGTTTCTGCGCGATGGAATGAGCGTTGACGTGAGCATCCTGACGACCGACCTGCCGCATACCATCGCCGTCCCCAACGATGCGGTCGTCCGCCAGGGCGGCGCGACGTACGTGTACGTCGTACGCAAAGGAAATGCATATAAGCAACCGGTTCGCATCGGATTCTCCAACGAGACGAGCTCGACGGTCGCCTCCGGCTTGAGCGCCGGAGACGTCGTCGTCGCGCAAGACGTTCCCGGCCTCACCGACGGAGCGGCGGTTACGATGACGGCGATCGCGTCGCCGCCAGGGCATCCATGAGTACGCCGCACCACTCGGAGCATAGCAACCTCTTCCGCGAAGAGGCGGTTTCGGCGATCGATTCGGTCGAGCGATTCGACGAAGCGATCGCGGTCGTCTCATCGCGCAGCGTGCTTGCGCTTGCGATCATCGGAGGGCTGCTCTTCTTCACGATGATCTGGGCGATCTTCGGGCGCATCCCCGTAGGCCTCGAAGGGCAAGGGGTGGTCGTTGCAGGCAGCGGCATCGCGCCGGTCGTCGCAAACGCCGAGGGAACGCTGATCGAACTGCCGGGGCGCGTCGGCGACGTCGTCGCGGAGGGCGAGGCCGTTGCGCGGATGCGCACGACGAATGGCGATATCGTTGCACTTCGCGCGCCGGTTACCGGAACGCTCGCGCAGCGTTCGCCGCAGCTTGGGAGCTTCTTGCGTACCGGCGATGCCGTGGCCACGATCGAACCCGTGGGCGCAAGCCCCACCGCCGTTATCTTCGTGCCTGTCGAGACCGATCGCCGCGTCGCCCCCGGAATGGTGGTGCGCCTCTCACCCTCCGATGCGCGACCCGATGTCTTCGGCTTCTTGCGCGGTCACGTGACCTACGCGGCGCCGCTCCCAGCGAGCGCCGATCGAATCAAGGCCGCGCTACAAAACGACGCCGTGGCGGCGGGGTTCTCGCCCGACGTACCCGTTCGTGAGGTGCACGTCGCACTCGACGTCGACGCCCAGGGCAATCTCGTCTGGTCGGGGATGCAAAACTCCGGGCGAAGCTTGTTGCCGGGCACGCCCTGCTCGGCGACGATCGTCGTCGAAGAACGGCCGCCGATCTCGTTCATACTGCCGCAGACGCACGGATGAAACTCCTCGAACGGAAGACGCCGAAGAACGGTGCCGTAACGACGATCCGAACACCGACGGTCCTCCAGATGGAGGCCGTCGAGTGTGGTGCGGCGTGCCTGGGAATGATTCTCGGCTACTACGGACACCACGTTCCGCTCGAAGAGCTGCGCGTGGCTTGCGGCGTTACCCGGGACGGCAGCTCGGCCGGCAATCTGCTTCGCGCCGCGCGCGCATACGATCTCGACGCTAAAGGGTTTCGCTACGACGTCGACGATCTGCGCAGCCTCGCGCCGCCTTTTATCATCTTCTGGCAGTTCTATCATTTCGTCGTCGTCGAGGGCTTCACGAAAGACGGTGCGATTCTCAACGATCCCGCCGGCGGCCGACGCGTCTGCGACTGGGAAGAGTTCAACCGGGCTTACACCGGCGTTTGCCTGACGTTCTCGCCGGGCCCGGAGTTCAAACGCAGCAACGACGTGCCATCGACGATCAGCATCCTGCGCAAGCAGGTCGCCGGTTCGTGGGGCGCCGTGCTCTTCGTCATTCTTGCGGGCCTGGCGCTCGTAATACCCAACGTCGCTTTACCGACCTTCACGAAGACGTTTATCGACGAGGTTTTAGTAGGCAAGTCCTATGGCTGGGCCTTTTGGATTTCGGTCGGAATCGTCGGAAGCATCGCATTGCAGATCGCGCTGCTGGAGCTTCAGCAGCACGCGATCGTGCGCTTACAGGCGAAGCTGGCGCTTGCAAACGCGAGCCGCATGCTCTGGCACGTGATGCATCTTCCGATGACATTCTTCGCACAGCGATCGCCGGCTGAGGTTTCGAATCGCGTCGCGATCTGCGATCGCGTTGCAGAGCTGCTCTCGAGCCGGCTGGCAGCCAGCGCCGTCGGCGTCATCGCGGCACTCTTCTACTTGGCGCTCATGGCAGGGTACGATCGCTTTTTGGCCGTCGTCTCGCTTGCCATCGCGGGGTTGAACATTCTCGCGTTGCGCATCGTCGCGCGCCAACGCTCGGATGCCAACGCGGCGCTTCTGCAAGAGGAGGCAATGCTGCTGGGAAGCTCCGTTTCGGGCCTCGAGCGAATCGAAACGCTCAAAGCGGGTGGTGCGGAGAGCACGTTCTTCATGAAGTGGCTCGGCCATCAAGCACGGGTCGTCAACGCGCGGCAGCGTTTTGCCGTACCCTCGCAGGTCCTCAACGCGGTGCCCCGGCTGCTCGTCACGATTAACGTTACCGCGATCCTGGCTCTGGGCGGATTGCGCGTCATCGAGGGCGCGATCTCGATCGGAACGTTGTTCGCATACGCGCTCCTGATGCAGCTCTTCCTCGCGCCGTTCACGACCTTCGTCGAGTTGGGCGGCGACGTGCAGGAGATGGATGGCGACCTGCGTCGCATCGAGGACGTGATGCGCTATCCGGCGGCGGAGCCGCGCTCCATCGCGCGAGTCGAACGGATTCGTCTCGCCGGCGAACTGGAACTGCGCGACGTCTCGTTCGGCTACAACAAGCACGCACCGCCGGCCGTTCACGATATCTCGTTTGTGATCTCACCCGGTCGAAGGATCGCACTGGTCGGTTCGTCGGGCAGCGGCAAATCGACGATCGCGAAGATCGTCTCGGGCCTCTACCTGCCGTGGTCGGGACAAGTCCTGTTCGACGGCATCGAACGCGATGCGATCGATCCGGCATTGCTCGGAAGCGACGTTGCATTCGTGGACCAAGAGATCTCGCTCTATCCCGGAACCGTGCGGGTAAATCTCACCCTCTGGGATCCGGCGGTCCCCGACGCGGCGGTCGAGCGTGCGGCGCGCGACGCGTGCATTCACGCCGACATCGTCGGCCGCCCCGAAGGCTACGATGCTGCGATTGCCGAGGGCGGCGTCAACTTCAGCGGCGGCCAGCGCCAGCGCTTGGAGATCGCTCGCGCGCTCGTCCGCGATCCCGCGCTGGTCGTACTCGACGAGGCGACGAGCGCGCTCGATCCGCTCACCGAGTATCTCATCGACGAGAGTCTGCGGCGCCGCGGCTGCGCGTGCCTCATCGTCGCGCACCGGTTGAGCACGATTCGAGACGCCGACGAGATCATCGTACTCGATAAGGGGATCATCGCGGAGCGCGGCACGCACGACGAGCTCGTCGCGCGTGACGGCCGCTATTTGTCGCTCGTGAGGTCGCAATAGTGGCCGACCGCGAAGTCCGCATCGCCGGCGACGAGATTCTGTTGCTTCCCACGGCAGCCCACGCCTATCGCGTGCGCTCGGGCGAGGCGGCGCTCTTCGTCGTCGAGCTCGATACGGGCGGACGGCCATCCGGGCGCCGCTCGTTTATCGGCGCGGCCGGCCCCGGCGACATCGTCCTCGGCACGTCGCTCGAAACCAACGGGACGACGCATGCCCTCATCGCCGTCGGCGTCATGCCGACGCTCTTGGAGTCTTGGGATCTCGCCGAGAGCGAGCCCGCCCTGCGCGACGAGGCGCTCGGACGATATCTTGCGATGCTCGTCGGCGAGGACTCGATCAAATTCGATCTCCAGCTGGCGCGTCCGGTTCAGCCGCGCGATACGTTGAAGCTCGCGCCCGGAGAGCACGCGCATTCCTCGCGGCGGCTCGTCTACGTGCGCGTCACGCAGGGGAAGGGCTGGCTGTTGGAGTCGCATCTCTGCGATGCGGATACCGGCATCCTTCCGGTCAGCGGGCGCTTTACGCTGCGCGCGCACGAAGATTTGCAGATCGAATCCCTCGCCGCGGCCGACGTTCACCCGCACGAGGTTGCGGCCGGCATCGGCGTTTTGCATGAGGCTTTCTGGAAGCGCTGGCACACGCGCGCGGCCGAAGAAGACCAGCGGCGCGAGACGATGCGCCAGGCGACCCAAGCCTTCGACGAACGCGCGCTGCGCAGCGGGCTCGAAGAGGCGACGCATCTCTTCGAACGCGACCGGTTGGCGACCGAGCCCGGCGACGATGCGATCGTTGCAGCCGCGCGCATCGTTGCGCAGGCCGATGGAATCACGATCGTCGCGCCGCGAGAGGCGCACAGCGAGACGCAAGCGGCGGTGCAGGCGATCGCGATCGAGTCGCGGCTTTCGGTGCGCAGACAGCGCTTGCGCGGCGGCTGGCAAAAGCGCGAACATGGGCCGATGCTCGCCTTCCGCGGGCCCAGGCAGGAGCCGGTCGCGTTGCTTCCACGCCGGGCCGGGCGCACGCGATACGTCCTAATCGATCCCGCGGGCGGCGGCGAACCCGTTCACGTCGACAACGCGGTGGCTGCCGAGATCGACTCATGGGCCTACGTCTTCTTGCGTCCATTCCCCGAACGGCCGATCGGCGTGTGGGATCTGCTGCGCTTCGGGCTTCGCCATAGCGGTATCGATATCGGGCAGATTCTCGCCTTCGGCTTCGCCGGGGGCATCCTCGCGGGTATGATTCCGCTGGCAACGGCGATCGTCTACGGTACGATTATTCCCGGTGCGATGCGGCCCCAGCTGCTTACGATGGGGCTCGCCCTGCTTGCAGTCGCGTTGACGGCGGCGGTGACCGAGATCGTGCGCGGCCTAGCGATCGTGCGCCTCCAAGCGCAGGTCGGCTCGACGCTGCAGTCCGCCGTTATGGAGCGGCTGCTCGCGCTGCCGGCATCGTTCTTCCGACGATACGAGATCGGCGATCTCGCCAATCGTTTGATGGGAGTCGACGCCATCGAGCAGTACGTGAGCGACGTCACGATCTCCGCGGCGCTCAGCGGCGTCTTCTCGCTCGTGAGCTTCGCGCTGCTCTTCATCTACGACGTCGGGCTCGCGTGGCTCTGTGCGGGGCTCGCATCGATCGCTATCGCGGTCGCGATCGCCGAAGCGTTCGTCACGCTCCCGATGCGACGCCGGATCTTCGATCGTTCGGGAAACATCGCCGGCTTCGTCCTGCAGATTTTCAACGGAATCGGAAAGCTGCGGATCGCCCGCGCGGAGACGCGGGCCTTCGTCGGATGGCTGCATCGCTTCGTTGGAATGCGCCGCATTACGACGCACGCTAGCACGATCGTTTACCGGTTCGGCATCTTCGACTCGATCTGGCCGGCCGCGACGACGCTCGCTTTCATCGGCTACGTTTTTATCATTCGCCACGGTAACTTTGCCGCGAGCACGTTCATCGCCGCCAGCGCTGCATTCGGCCAGCTGCTGGCCTCGCTGCTCGGTCTCGGCGACGCCTTCGTGCAGGTGATTCGCGTCATCCCACTATACGAGCGGGCGCGGCCGCTGTTGCGCGAGTTGCCGGAGATCCTAGAGGCGCACGGCGATCCCGGAGAGCTGAGCGGGTCGCTCGAACTGCGCAACCTGAGCTTCCGCTACGAAAGCGCGTCGGCCGCCACGCTCGACCGAGTTGACTTGAAGGTCGAGCCCGGCTCGTTCGTGGCGCTCGTCGGGCCATCGGGGTCGGGGAAGTCGACGCTCTTTCGGCTGCTCTTGGGCTTCGAGAAACCCACGCACGGCTCGGTACTGTACGACGGTCACGATCTTGCCTCGCTCGACCTCGCAGCGACCCGGCGCCAGATCGGTTCGGTGCTCCAATCCACGGGTGCGCTGCAAGCTTCGATCTTCGAAAACATCGCCGGTGCGCGTTTCATTACCCACGATCAGGCCTGGGACGCCGCGGAGCGCGTCGGCATCGCCGACGACATCGAGGATCTGCCGATGAAGATGGAGACCTATCTCGGCTCCGACGGCGGGGGACTCTCGACGGGCCAACGTCAGCGGATTGCGATCGCGCGGGCGATCGTTACGTCGCCGCGCATTCTATTGTTTGACGAAGCGACGAGCGCGCTCGACAATGAGACGCAAGCGATCGTCATGAAGACGCTCGAGCAATTAGAAGCGACGCGCGTGGTAATCGCGCATCGGCTTTCAACGATTCAGAATGCAGATAGGATCGTAGTGCTAGAAAGGGGCCGGATCATGCAGGACGGGAACTATGCGGATTTGATCGCAGCGCCCGGCCCCTTCGCTGATCTCGCGCGACGACAGTCTATTTAGATGTCGCTGCGCTGTGGGATTTAGTCGCCTCCGACTGGGTTGGTCTTCCGGCCGCCGATAGGATTGTTTCTCGGTTGGCCCGGATGCGTCGGGGGCTGGCCGGGACGGATCGGATCGATCGGAATCGGGTGCGTTCCAAAACCACCGCTGACCTTATCGAGTTCCTCGTCCTGGACCTGTTTCTTCTCGTCGCTCATGGTTGCCCTTTCTCGCGCGGCAAAGGCACCGCGCGTTCGGACGAGTTTCTACCCAATCCGAGCGCTTCCTGCGGTGACCTTAGTTATAGGTTGTGTTAAGGTTTCTCCCCCGAAGCGGGGGCCTGGCGGGGTGCCAAGAGGGGAACCGGGACTCCAGCTCCCTCCCGAGTCTTTCCGCTAGCCGCCGACGGGGTTGGTCTTGTGGAGGATCGGATCCTTAATCGGGGCACCGGGATGCGTTGGGGGTTGGCCCGGACGGATCGGATCGCGCGGCATTGGGTGGGTGGAAACCCCACCGCTTATTTTATCGAGTTCGGACTGCTCGATCTCTTTCATCTCGTCGCTCATAAGAGCTCCTTCCGAGCGTGCGGCACAAGCGCCGCACGTCTCGGGGGACTTGGCTTCGAACCCGCTGGCTTCCTCGTTTTGGAGACCTAGGGCACCGTTTCACGCCTCCTCAGCCGGAGGCGCGCGGTCTCGTTCAGTAGGCGCTTGCGCAGCCGGATGGACCGCGGGGTTACCTCGACAAGTTCGTCGTCCGCGATGAACTCGATCGCGCGCTCCAGCGAGAGCTCCTCCGGCGGCGGGAGCTTGATGTTTTCGTCGGAGCCCGCGGCGCGCATATTCGTAAGCTTCTTCTCGCGAACGACGTTGAGCGCGATGTCCTTATCGTCGTTGGCGCGACCGACGATCATTCCCTCATAGACGTCGACGCCCGGTCCGACGAAGAAGCGCCCGCGCTGCTCGAGCCCCATCAGGGCGTAGCCGGTCGTCCGTCCGGTATCGCTAGCGACCAGCGTGCCCACGTTGCGCTCCGGCAGTTCGCCCTGCCACGGCTGATGATCGTAGTACGTATGCGAAAGCAGGGCCGTGCCGCGCGTCAGCGTGAGGAGCTCGCCGCGCAAGCCGAAGATCGCGCGCGTCGGCAT
>JBAPZS010000261.1:0-2768 GCA_049285355.1 Candidatus Cybelea sp.
ACCTCGGCCCGTGCGACTTGCGCTCCAACGCGCGCGTGCGCCTCGCGCGGCGAAGTGCCGGCGGCAATCATCGCATCGGCGACGTCGGTCGCGAGCGTGAAACCGTCGAGCGCGACCGCCTCCATGCGCTCGCGCGCAAAGCCGGCCGCCTCCCACGCACGCGCAAACGCATCGAGCACCCGTAGCGCATCCTCGACGATCGCGATGGTAATGCTCTTGGTCACCTGCAGATCGCGCTGATACGACGGCGCGAGCCCGCAGAGCGTTCCAAGCGCACCCGCGTACGCGGCGACCAGCCGCGCCGCGTGCGCGCGCACGAGTTCGAACGGATCGGGGTTGCGCTTCTGCGGCATCAAGCTCGAACCAGTCGAAGCGGCATCGCCGAGCCGAACGAAACCGTAGGCCGGCGTCGCCCACACAATCAACTCCTCGGCGATTCGCGAGGCGTCGACGACGGCGCGCACGCAGGCGTGCGCCAAATCGAGCGCCGCATCGCGGTTTCCGATCGCATCGAGTGCGTTGCGCGAGGGCCTTGCAAAGCCGAGTGCGCGCGCCGCCCGCTCGCGATCGAGCGGCAAGCCCGAACCGGCGAACGCCGCGCTTCCTAACGGCGACGACTTGGCCGCGGCGCGCTCGACCTCGGCAAACCGCGCGACCGCGCGCACGAAGGGTTCGCTCCAGGCCGCCAGCACGAACGCGAGCAGCACCGGCTGCGCCGGTTGCCGGTGCGTGCAGCCCGCCAGAATAGTCCCCGCGTCCAGCTCCGCGCTCGCGCGCGCGACGAACGCCGATGCGAGTGCCTGCGCACGGTGTGCCCCCAGGCGCGCACGCGCTCGCACGTACAGCAACAGCGTCGTCGCCACCTGATCGTTGCGGCTGCGTCCGGCGTGCAGCCATTCGCCGGCAGGACCGGCCAGCTCGCGGACCCGAGCGTCGATCGCGCCGTGCACGTCCTCGGCACCCAGTGCTCGTGCGTACGTTGCAAAGGCGCCGCCGGTGATCTCGCCGTCAATCGACTGCAAGGCGTCGCGCAGCGCGGCCGCCTGCGCGGGCGTAACGATCTCGCCGCCCTCGAGCGCCTCGACGTGCGCGAGCGAACATGCGACGTCGAACGGCGCCAGTGTCAGATCCTCTTCTAAGGAAGAACCGAACGCGAGCAGCTCGCGATCGGCCGCCGTTGTAAAACGGCCGCCCCACTGCAGTGCGGTCACAGACCGACCGCTTCGGGCGCGCGATTCGCGCGCGCGTGCGCCTCAAGCGGCAGCGCGTGCAGCGCGATGAACCCTGCCGCCGCGCCGTGCTCGAAGGCATCCTGCGTGCCGTAGGTCGCTAGGGCTTCGCGGTAGAGTCCGACCGGCGAGCGCACGCCGGTGACGACGCAGTTGCCGTGATGCAGCCGAAGGCGCACGTCGCCCGTCATCCGCGCTGCCGATACGGCGTTGAACGCATCGAGCGCCGTGCGCAGCGGCTGCATCCAAAGGCCGTCGTAGATCAACTCGGCGTAGCGTTGATCGGTCAGTGCTTTGAAACGTAGCTCGTCGCGCGTGAGAACCAGCCGCTCGAGCGCGCGATGCGCGGCGATCAGCAGCGTCGCCCCGGGGCATTCGTAAACTTCGCGCGACTTGAAGCCCACCACGCGATCCTCGACGAGGTCGATGCGTCCCACGCCGTGCCTGCCGCCGAGCGCGTTGAGTTCGGCGACCAGTGCCGCGCCCTCAAACGCTTGCAGCGCCGGCACTCCGCCGTCGAAGGCGAGCACGATCTCCTCGGGGACGGCGGGCTGCATCGCCGCGGGCGCCGTCCACGCGAACGCATCTTCGGGCGGCGCGTTCCACGGATCCTCGAGCACGCCCGCCTCGATCGAGCGTCCCCACAGATTCGCGTCGATCGAGTACGGCTTCTCGGCGGTGTGCGCGACCGGGACGCCGTGTTCGCGGGCGAACGCGATGGCGTCCGGTCGCGAGAGCGGCCGCTCGCGCAACGGCGCGCGGCAGGTCAGCAACGGATCGAGCGCGCGCACCGCCAGCTCGATGCGCACTTGATCGTTTCCCTTGCCGGTGCAGCCGTGCGCGACGGCGTCGGCACTGTACTCGCGCGCCGTCTCGACGAGCAGGTCGGCGATCAGCGGCCGCGAGAGCGCCGCCGAGAGCGGATAGACGTTTTGATAGAGCGCGTTTGCGCCCAGCGCCGCGAACGCGTACTCGCGCACGAAGCGCTCGCGCGCGTCAATGACGACGGCGTCGTAGGCCCCCAGCGAAACCGCTTTGGCGCGCATGGCTTCGAGCGCCGCCTGCGCGCCCGCACCCGTGACGCCATCGCTCTCGCCGAGATCGACTGTTAGGGCGACGACCTCGTGACCTTCGAGAATCAGCTTCTTCAAGAGCACCGACGTGTCGAGTCCGCCGGAGTAGGCAAGGACGACGCGGCTCATGCCGCCGTCTGCGCCTGGAGGTCGAGGAAGCGCTGCATCACGTACGGCATCTCTTCGGCCGAGCGCACGATCACCAGAATCGTGTCGTCGCCGCCGACCGTGCCGAGCACCTCGGGCCAGCCCGCCTCGTCGACCGACGATGCGAGCATCATCGCGCTTCCCGGCGCGGAATGAATCACGATCTGATTGAGACTCCCGGCGACCGAGATGACCAGCTCCGTCATCGCGCGATGCAGCCGGCTCGCATAGTTGGGCGCCGCGCTTGGCACGACGTACTTGAAGATCTCGCCTTGCTCCGAAGCGATCGGAACTTTGGCGAGGTGCAGCTCCTTGATGT
>JBAPZS010000262.1:0-6000 GCA_049285355.1 Candidatus Cybelea sp.
TGCCTGGACCGATCTCACGTACTTGCTGCATCAGCGTCGCGTCAGCTGGGCCTATTACGTGATGGCCGGCGTGGAGCCGGATTGCGCCAACAACGACGATGCGTGCGCTCCCGTGAGACAGAGGTACAAGACGCCGGGCATCTGGAACCCTTTGCCGCACTTCGATACGGTCAAGGCGGACGGCGAGCTTGGTAACGTCCGCGATCTGCGCGATTTCTACGTTGCCGCACGTAACGGCACGCTACCGAGCGTCGTATGGCTCGCCCCGTCGGCGGAGTACAGCGAGCACCCGCCGGCGCTAGTGAGCCGCGGTCAAGCCTACGTTACCGGGCTCGTCAACGCGATCATGCACGGTCCGGATTGGAACAGCACCGCAATCTTTGTGAGTTGGGACGACTGGGGCGGCTTCTACGATCACATCGTTCCGCCGCGCGTCGACGAAAACGGCTACGGTCTTCGCGTCCCCGGCATCGTCATTAGTCCCTACGCGCGCCGCGGCTTCATCGACCATCAGACGCTTAGCCACGATGCCTACGTCAAGTTCATCGAGGACGACTTCCTCGGCGGAGCGCGCATCGATCCGCAGACCGATGGACGCCCCGACCACCGTCCTACGGTGCGCGAGAATGTCTCGATTCTCGGCGATCTGCGCAAGGATTTCGACTTCAATCAGCCGCCGCGCGCTCCGGAGATTCTGACCGGCGGCATCGTCTGGAACGGCACCGACGCCCGCTAGCGGGAAGACACGGGACGGCTAAACCGCGGCTAGAGCTTGGTGTGCGGCCGCTTCGGTGATCTCCGAGATCAGGGCCGCGATTCGGCGAGAACTGCGGCGGGGCGCGACCACCTCTTGATTGTGCCGGATCATTTCGAGCCGGTCGGGCTGATCGATTAGCGATCGCACGGCCGAAACCACCGCGCGCGAACCGGTAAGCGCGATTAAGCCAAGCCCGTTGTGGCGCACGAAATCGACGTTGCCGCGCTCCTGGCCCGGAACGTAGTCGTAGACGATGATCGGCAACTGAGCCGCATTCGCCTCGGCGAGCGTCCCCGGGCCGGCCTTCGTTACGAGAAGATCGACCGCTCGGAAATACTCGGGAATTTTATCCGTAAATCCGAGCACGTGCACCGGGGTTGGAAGCGACTTGGCAAGCTCGCCAAGCTTCTGCGCGAGCGATTCGTTGCGGCCACAGACGACGACGAGTTCGATCGGAAGCTTCGCGCGGGCGAGCGCGAGTGCGGTCGAGAGGAGCTTTCCCCCGCCTTCGCCGCCGGCCATAAGCATCACGATTGGTACGTCGACGGGAAGACCGAGCTGTTTGCGCAGATTGGCTTTGCTGCCGGTGACGTCGTCGAACTTTGGATCGATCGGATGACCGAGCAGATGCAGGCGCGCCGGTGGAACGCCGCGGGAGAGCGCGCGCTGATAGACCTCACGCGCCGGAACTACCACCGCGTCGGCGTTGGCGACCAGCCACGACTCGTGGACCTTCCCAAGATCGGTGATAACCGTAACGACGGGAACGTGCTGCATACGGGCATCATCGCGGGCGCGCAGCGCCGCGTGGTTGAGCAGCGGGTGGACCGAGATGATAACGTCGGGCTTGTACGAGATAAAAAGGTCGCGGAGACGTTCGCGATAGAGCGGTTCACAGAAGCGGACGAGCGCGCGATAGCGGCGGCGGCCGTTGGTCGCGTAGTAGAGGGCTCCGTAGACCGGGGGCGCGTAACGCAGCGCCATGCTGTAGCCGAGACCAAGTTGCGTGAGGGGGAACGCGCAGTGGGCGGCCACGTCCTCGATCCGGGTCTCGTAGGATCCGTCCTCTTCAAGCGCCGCGACGATCGCGTTGGCTGCGCTGCGATGACCCCCGCCCGTATCCGAAATGAGTAGAAGCGCCCGTTTGGCCATACGACCTCCGATTAGGCCCTGGCCGGAACCCTCCTCGTAGCGCGCCGGCCGGCGTTGCGCGCTCGCCGGCTCGTTGGAGCGAGCCTAGCCAGCAGCGCACGAGCCGGTGCATCGTAGAAGCGGAAGATGTCGCCGAACTCGACTTCCGGGTTTCGGTGGTGCCCGTCGTGGTCCTCGGGAAGGACGACCCCGAGGGGGCGTGCCACGGCCCGGAGCCACTCCGGAGTCTTCCATCCCAGCTCGGTCGTATGGCGCCACCAAACATGGAGCTGGCCCAAGGCCAGGCCGGTCAGCGCGCCGGGCCACGAGACGCGCCACAGGAAGAAGGCCACGAGCACGTAGGGGACGGCGCCCAGAAAGCCGTCGAGCAAGACTGCAGGATCGGCCGAGAGTACCGCGTGATCGAAGTATGGACGACGACGATCGTGATGAGTCCGCAGGTGCAGCGTAAACCAAAGATGTTGCGGAACGTGATAAAAGAACGTTGACCCAAAGTCGCCTACGACCAGCGTGACGACGAGAGCCGTAATGAAGAGCATGCGTTTCGTCCCTCTCTGCAGAGCCTATTCTTACAGTGTCTCGTTCGCGCTGGCGGCTATATTGTTGTCGAGTTGCGCTCTACCTACCATATATCATACCAAGGGTCGAGCCGGTATGTTACCACACCTACAGCGTCTCGTTAATATCGCGTTAAGCTGGCCGTTGCCCCCTAGCGTCCACGCCCTCAAGGGGGCCGTCCTCATTCGCGACGGTGGGCCGGTCAATGCGCCGGAGCTGGCCATCGCCCGTGCAATCCTGCGGACCAATCCACGGCTAATGCCGGCCTACGCGCTGCTCTTTGCGGGTGCGACCACGCAAGCCGCTCGCGCGCGCTCGCTGCCGCCCGAGTTTCTCGGCGCAATGATCTTGCAAGAGTCTGCCTACGATCCGCAAGCGCTCTCATCGGCGGGTGCAATTGGCATCGCGCAGTTCATGCCGGAGACGGCTCAGGGCGTCGGCCTCGATCCTTACGATCCGTTCGCGTCGATCGACGCCGCGGCGACCCTTATCGCCGGGTACGTTAATGCGTACCGCGATCGCTACGACGATCCGTATGCGACGGCGCTCGCGGCGTACAACGCGGGCCCGGTAGCCGTCGAGCGGCACGACGGCGTCCCGCCGTATCCCGAGACGCGCGACTATATCGCACTCATCTACGAGCGGTGGGCTCGCATCGTCTCGTACGAGCGCCTCGGCGGAGATTGAAGGAGCGCGTGGAAGCGAAGCCGCTTCGCATGCTACGCCGCGCTATTCCCCGGCAACTCTTCGCGCGTCAGCCGCTCGGGTGGACGGCATCCGAGTCCGCCGGCCCCTCGCTGCGACGCGTACTGGGCTGGCCCGCCCTGACCGGAATCGGCCTGGGGACGATGCTTGGCGGCATCTTCCCGACGATCGGTGCGGGCGCGCATGCCGCCGGTCCGGCGGTGATCCTCGCCTACGTGCTCTCGGGGCTGGTTAGCCTCTGCGTCGCGCTCTGTTATGCCGAGTTTGCCTCGATGGTTCCGGTCGCCGGCAGCGCCTATACCTATGCGTATGCGACGCTCGGCGAACTGGTCGCATGGATCATCGGCTGGGATCTCATCTTAGAGTACGGACTCTCGTTAGCGCCGACGGCGTCGTCGCTATCCGATTATTTTCAACACATGCTGGCCAATATCGGCATCGTCTTTCCCGCTTGGGCGCAGACCGCCAACCTTCACGGGACCCATCCGCAGATCGATCTCTTTGCGTCCATTGTGACGCTCGGGATAACGCTGCTCGTCGCCATCGGCATTCGCGAGTCGGCGAACGTCAACGGCGCGCTGGTCGTCGTCCAGATTGCATCGATGCTCGTCTTCATCGCCGTCGTGGCGCACGCGGTGCACCCCTCGAATCTCCAGCCCTTCGCGCCGATGGGTTACCACGGCGTGCTCGCCAGCACCGCGCTGGTCTTCTTCGCGTACATCGGTTTCGACACGGTGACCGTTGCCTCGGAAGAGGCAAAGCGGCCCGAGCGCAACGTGCCCATCGGTATCATCCTGGCGCTGACGTTGGGCGGCATCCTGTATGTCGCGTTGACGCTTTGCACGGTGGGCGTACTGCGCTACGATCGGCTCTCCGACGGTGCCGCGATGCTCGATGCGCTTGGATCGGTAAGCCGCAGCCACACGCTGTATTGGATCGTCGCAATTGGCGGACTCGCCGGCAACGCGACCGTCATGCTCACCTCGCTCTTGGGGCAGGTGCGCATCTTCTACGTGATGGCGCGCGACCGGATGTTGCCCCCCGGAGTCGCACGTATCCATCACGTCTTCCGCACGCCGGCGCGCATGACGCTGATCACCGGTCTTATCGTCGCCGTGTTTGCGGCCGTTCTACCGCTGACCGATCTTCTGACACTGGTGAATATCGGAACGTTGGCCGCATTTGCGATCGTCTGCGCCGGGGTCTTGGTGCTTCGTATCCTCAATCCGACGGCCGCGCGCCCGTTTAAGGCACCGCTGCTGCCGCTCTTTTCCATCGCCGGAGCGGCGGCATGCCTCTACCTCATCACCGGTCTGCAGGTCGCGACGTGGGCCCGCTACGGCATCTGGTTCGCCGTCGGAATTCTGATCTATGCCCTCTATGGCTTTCGAAACTCCCGGCTGCGGGTACATCTGATTGAGCCCTAGGACTGCGGGGAAGTGCAACTGCTCGAGCGCCGTGCGGTTATAAAGGCGCGTATCCGGAGAAGGGGCCCCATGTGATAATACCTACCGCGGTCTCCGACCGCTTCGAGCTCGTTACCGTGCCGCGCGCGAAGGGCGTACCTTCATTTGCCGCGGACGTGGCGGCCGGCCTGAGCGCGACCCCCAAGCGACTCCCGTCAAAGTACCTGTATGACGAGATCGGCTCCGCGTTATTCGATGCGATTACGCATCTGCCGGAATACTATCTAACCCAAGCGGAGGCCGAGATTCTCTCGGACTGGGGATGGCAGATCGTTCGATTGCTCGACGAGCCGCTCGATTTCTTGGAGCTCGGCAGCGGGAGCGCGATCAAGACGCGTCTTCTTATCGGCGAAGCGCTTCGCGTGCAAGACGAGCTGTGCTACAGTCCGATCGATATCTCGACCGAGGCCGTCACGGTGTCTTCGTTGGCGCTCGTGGAAAGCTATCCCAAGCTGCGCGTGCGCGCCTACGCGGGCGACTACTTCGACGTGCTCGAGTCGCACCCGGTCCGTTCGGACCACAAGATGCTCGCGATGTTCATGGGATCCAACGTCGGAAACTACGAGCCGGCCGACGCGCGGCTCTTGCTGGGGTTGCTCGGCTCGGCACTGCGTTCCGGGGATGGTCTGCTAATGGGTGTGGATCTCAAGAAAGACGCGACGACGCTCGAGCTGGCGTACGACGATCCCGCGGGCGTAACGGCGGCGTTCGATCGCAACATCCTCGGTCGCATCAACCGCGATCTCGGTGCGGACTTCGATCTCCGGAAGTTCAGTCACGTCGTGCACTACGACGAGGCGCGCGGCTCGGTGGACTCCTTCCTCGAAGCGCGCGAGCGCATGGTTGTCCGGGTTCCCGCCGCGAACCTGCGCTGCACGCTCAAGGCGGGCGAACGAATTCACACGGAATCGTCGTACAAGTTTACCGACGACGACGTCGTCGCGCTCGTGGGGAGCGCGGGCTTTCGCTCGCAGTCCGTCTGGCACGACCGGGCGAATCGCTTCAGCGTACATCTGCTCGTTCGAACCTAGCCGTTCGAGGGAGATTTCGCCCGATTCTGGGAAGTAGCGCGCGAGGTATCCTATGATCCGTCGCCTTCTCATTTTTGCCGTCGTCTGCGCGTGCGTTGCCGGCTGCCGCGGTGCGAGCGGTCCGAGTCCGATCCCGCAGGGCGCGGTCGGGCCGGTGCAACCGCCGGCCATGAGTCCCGACTACAACGTCAACGAGCTTCCCGAGCCGCCTGTCGTGAAGGCGGTCCACGGCGTTGCCAAAGTTGAGCTGATCGCCAGCATCAATCCGGCGACCGGCTTGCCCTCCTTTCAATACGAAGGGATGCACGGCGTCGCGCCGACGATTGAGATC
>JBAPZS010000263.1:0-2071 GCA_049285355.1 Candidatus Cybelea sp.
CGATCGCAACGGCAATATCTGCCAATAACGAATACGCACTGGCTGCCTAATCTAGGCTAGTCACCGGACGCGGAGGGTCGGCCCGAACCACTCTGCACTCCGGTCACAAACTCGGGCTGGCGCGAGCGCGTGATTCGACGCTCGCGCGAGACTTAGAATCTGCAGCGAACGGTAAGCCACGCTTCGAGGCGTCCGCTCGATCAAGACAAACTCGAGGCTGAGCCTGGAGAACGCGCCGGTTAGGCTTCTTGGACTCGGGGGGCGGTACCCCGACAGCTCCACCATTTTTCGCTCCATCCCGAAGAATCGAGTGCCTCGCCATCGCCCCGGCGGGGCATTTCTGTCTTCTTCCGGCTTCGCGGCGGCCTTATTCGGCCACCGGCAAGTGTGCGAGTCGGTTGTGCGGGTGTGCGTTACGGCGATTGCCGATCGGCATCATGATTGCATTGCGACGAGGGCCCGATGCCCTTGCGCTGTTGCAAGGGAGCAATCTCATGAAGCCGATCTCAAATCTCACTCGTTACGCCCTAGCCGTCTGCTCCGCGGCTGCGATGCTGGCCGGCTGCGGGGGGCCGGCATCCTCATCGGGCCCCGCCGGGACGCTGCCGTCGCGACTGGCACCGGAATCGCGGCCGCCCTCGGCGTCCTTGTCCAAGATTACCCACGTCGTCATCATCATTCAAGAGAATCGCACGGTTGACGATCTCTTTGCGTTTCTTCCGGGCGCGAACACGCGCTCATTTGGGCTCAACTCCCAAGGACAAACCGTGCAGTTGCAGGCCGAGCCGCTCACGGCAGGCTACGATTTGGGGCACCATCATCGCAATTGGCAGACGGAGTATGATAACGGCGCGATGGACGGCTTTGACCTGGATTTTTGCAAGGGCCGCAGCTGTTCGAGCACCTCCGCCTACGGCTACGTCCCGCAGCGCGAAGTACAGCCCTACTACACAATGGCGGAGACCTATGCCTTTGGTGATGAGATGTTCCAAACCAACGAAGGGCCAAGCTTCCCAGCGCATCAGTACCTTATCCGGGGAACTTCGGCGATAAGCGACGGTTCGAACTTCAACGCGGAAGACAACCCGACTGAAGCGGGCGGCGGATGCGATTCGCGTGCCGGCTCGACCGTCCCGGAAATAGACATAACGAACGGTAGAGAAAACGCCTCAACCTATCCGTGCTTTACGGTAACGTCTTTGCCTACCGAACTGGACGCGGCGAATATCAGTTGGCGCTACTATCAAGCCAAGCCCGGCGCGGCACTCTGGAATGCCGTCGATGCGATCGAGCCGATCTGGTCGGATAAGACAGAATACGATGCTCGCGTCATCGCGCCGTCGGCCCAGATCCTCAGCGATATTGCCGGCGATCAGTTGCCGAGCGTCGCATGGGTCACGCCGACGGCACTGGCCTCGGACCATGCCTCGACTACCGACGGATCCGGGCCTTCATGGGTTGCCTCGATCGTCAATGCGATCGGCAAGAGCCGCTACTGGAACGACACGGCTATATTCGTTACGTGGGACGATTGGGGCGGCTGGTACGATCACGTGATCCCGCCGCGGTACAACGAGTACGAGCTGGGGTTTCGAGTACCGCTGCTCGTCATATCGCCCTACGCGAAGAGCGCCTATATCTCGCACCAGCAACACGAGTTTGGCAGCATATTGAAGTTCACCGAGGAGGTCTTCGACCTGCCTTCGCTGCAGACGACCGACGCGCGTTCCGACGATCTCTCCGATTGCTTCAACTTCTACGCAGCGCCGGCGAAGTTTAAGCGGATTGCGGCAAAGTACTCGGCAAAACACTTCCTGAGTCAGCCCTCGGCGGAGCCCGACGACTAGAACGAACGTGCCGTTGCTCTATTCCGCAATTCCGTGTGGGCCTTCTAAACCGAGAACGCCCGGCGACAGGAGTTTACGCGCGACGTTTTTCGCCCCGAAGATGGCTTGCCGGCTCCCGTACGACGCTGCGGCGCGTACGCTTCTACGCCAGAGCCTCGCATTGGTTATATAGGCGACGCGCCCAACGCGATTGCAGCGCCTCGAACTGATCGAGTCTCGTGAAC
>JBAPZS010000264.1:0-2153 GCA_049285355.1 Candidatus Cybelea sp.
GGACTATAGGGCATCTTCGGACCCGTTGCGGCCGCCGCGAGCGGCGATGGGAGCCCTATCGAAGGTGCCGGCGCGGGTACCGGCGGTGGCTGCCCCTGGAGGTCCAACGCTTCCTCCGGTTCCGAACGAATCGGTTCGCGCGGTGACCGCAGCGCCAGCCGAAGCGTGGCGTTCTGATCGGCCCAGGCGAGCATATCGGCTTGCTTCGGCGTAACCTCTAGCGTTACGGTTAGTGCCGCCGCCTCCTCAGCCGACGGCGTCGCCGTCGGATTCTCGAGGTTCGTACCCACCGCCAGCACGCGGATGCCGCGCAACATGGTTGCTGCCTTAGGCGGTGCGCCCTGGCTGCGCGACGGGGGAATTGCGATGACGTCAACCCGGTCGCCCGGCAGAATCATTCCGGAGACGCCTTTGACGCGATCCACCGGAATGCTCACCGCGCGCATCCCCGGCCGCAGTCGAACCGGCAAGGCCTCGGCAACGTTTGTGCCGACCGACGACGACGTCAGCTCCGATCCGAGTGGAATTGTGATAAGTGCAATTCCGTCAATGGCCTGTTTGGGGTCGGAGATTGCATCGGGCTCGAGCGATTGGGCCGGGCGCATCTCCGTGCGGAACATCGTTGCGACGATGCGCGAACGCGCCGGGATCTCTTGGGCGGCAATGAGTACGGGACGCTGCTCGTTCGGTGGTGGCCGCAGGGAGGCGAGATAGGTTAGCGTCAGCCAGCCGGTTCCGATGGCCAGGATGATAGCGATCAGGAGCGTCGTGCGCCGGGTGTTCATTTTATACCGTTATCCTTAAAAAAGGAGCTATGCTCTGCGAAAGAGCGAGCAGAACGGCGCCGAAGGCAAAAGCCACCGCGTACGGCAGCGTCTCGCGCTTTCCGGCGGCAACGCCCTGCGAGCCGCCCATTGCCAGTAGCATAACATGCGAAGCCGTTTCCCGCGCGCTTCGGCGCGAGAGGATGAAAGATACGGCCAGCAGCCCCCCGCCGATAGCGGTGTAAAGCAGGAAGGGGACGCAGAGGGGAAAGCCGAGCATTCCCGAGCCGGCGATGGCGAGCTTGATGTCGCCGCCGCCGATGCCGCCGCGTGAGTAGACGAGCGCGAGGGCGATCGTTAAGACCAGCATTACGGCCAAGCTATTGACGACCGGCCACACTCCGCCGAAGGCGTGGACGACCAGAGCGGCTGCCGCCAGGGATGCCGTCAGCCAGTTGGGGATGCGGCGGGACCGAATGTCCGTGTAGCCGGCGACCGCACAACCGGCGAGGGTCAGCCAAATTGCAATGGGCATTATTCCGACCTAGCGCGGCGGTGCCGGCACTCAGATGGTGTTGGCAGCAGTATTGAACATGGTGCTAAGGGTTTGACCGATGCTTTGGAGCGCAACGTACGAGACGATCGCGATCAAAGTCACGAGCAAAGCGTACTCTACGAGTTGCGCACCCGCCTCATCGTGCCATAGCGCCTGAAGAACAAGCATCAGCCTACCTTACTATTACGAGAGGACCCGAAGGCTTGGGAGGCGCGATCACGTAGCGCGGCCGCGCCCCTATAAGCCTTTAGTCGTTGTTTAGAGCGTCGTCGCGACGGTGTTGAACAGTGTCGACAGATTCTTGCCGACCGCCGTAACTGCCAACAGAGCGACCATCGCGATCAGAGCAACGAGCAGGCCGTACTCAACCATCGTCGCGCCCTCTTCGTCGCGAATCATCGTCTTCAGAGTGGTGATCATTGTTTCTCCTTGTGTAATGTGGGTGGTGGGTAGGTGTTGGGTAACGCGGGATAGGGTGATTGGATAGGTGTTGTAAAGACCTAGGCTGTCTACTAATGGTATCGGCTTAGTAACGAGGTTCGCTTAGGAGTTGTTGCGGTTTCCAGGAGATTTTTCTAGATCGACGTCGCGACGGTGTTAAACAAGCTCGACAGGTTGGTCCCGAGTGCCGTAATGCCCGCGAGGGCCACCACCGCGATCAGGGCAACTAGCAGGCCGTACTCGACCATCGTTGCACCCTCTTCGTCGCGAATCATCGTTATAAGGTTCCGGAACATGCTCTCATCTTGCATTGGCTGGTTACCAGATTCCGCCGGGAAAGGCTTCGGCCGGAACGACCACGCCGGCATTGGGCGCATCCACCAGGATCTGCG
>JBAPZS010000265.1:0-4051 GCA_049285355.1 Candidatus Cybelea sp.
GTCGTGCACCGACGGAACGACCTCAAACGCTCGCGGCGACTGGTTGAAGTCGAACGCGTCGTCGGGCGAGTTTGCGCGCGTATCGCTGGCCGCCAGCCGCGGCAGGTCGAACGTGTCTTCCACGAACTTCAAGATGCTGCCGTGCTCGAACTGCGTGTGGTCGAGGTAACCCTTCTTCGCGTACGGCGAGACGATCAGCATGGGGATGCGGATGCCGAGACCGTCGTAGTCTACCATGGCGGGCGGCTTTGGGTCGTACCAGCCGCCGTAGTCGTCCCAGAAGACGAAGATCGCCGTCGAGTCCCAATACTTCGATTCCCCGATTGCGTTGACCAGCGAGGCGACCCAGGCGGGGCCGGTGTTGCCGCCGCAACCGGCATGATCGGAGTTTTCGCACGTCGGCGTGACCCAACTCAGCGCGCGGAGCTTGCCATCGGCGACGTCATCGAAGAATTTGGTCTGCGGCGTGATCACGTCTTTGGCCCAGTCGCTGCCGTTGTAGATGTGGTCGATGTTCTGGTACGCGCTCCAGACGCCACTGCTTGAATTGATCGTCGAAGTGTAGTAGCCCCAGGAAAGACCGGCGTTGTCCATCTCGTCGCCGAGCGTCTCGTCGTTCCAGCAGAGCAAGATGTCTTTCCCGTACTTGCGCTGCTTCGTAACCGTACCGACCTCGTCGCCGCCCCCGCCGAGGCAGCCCCAGTAGTTCCACGGATAGTTCACGGCGGAATGGGAGCGGCCGGCGATGATGTACTGGTGCGAGACGAAACTGCTCGCATCGAAGTTCGATGCAAACATCGCATCGGCCAGCACATAGTGCTCGCCCATAAAGAAATACGGCTTCGTCTCGGAGTGAGGAACGTAGCTGTAGGGCGGTCGCCGATTCGGGCAAGGCGGCTCGGACGGCTTGCCGCAGTACCACGCCTCCTTGTTGAAGCCATTCATCCGGCAGTCGGTCCCGGGGAATCGCCCGGTTCCGTTACACGCGGCAAAGAACGAGTACGAGCTGTGATCGAGATCCCAGGTCGTTTCTAGGCCGACCGGCTCGAGCGCAATCTTGGTTCCGCTCGTATCGTAGCCGAACGTTGCGGTTTGCGCGCCGGGAAAGCCGTAGAACAGGTTGTTGAAGCTGCGATTCTCTTGAACGATGATGACGATGTGCTGAATTTTGCCGCGCGAGGTGCCGCCGGGGAAGGGCTGCGCGCTTTGCGGAACGGGCGAGAGGCCCCCGGCACCATTACATGCCGAAAATAGAACCGCGATAGTGGCGACCGGCAATATTCGGACCGCCGCCGGAACACAACGCAGCGCGCTCTCCTCTCCAAACACGTGGTCGAACGATAGAGTACGACGCTTGCGACAAAACTCCCAGCGAGTTCGCAGGCCCTATACGATGACGTGCGTCAACTTTTTTACCGAAGCTCGATCTGTCGTCAGTGCCCGAGATGCCAACCGTGCTGCTCGCAGCGATACGGCGTCAAACCATGCGCCGTTCGAGGAATCGCTGCTTCGGCTTCCTTTTTCGTTTTGAAGGCGGCCTTCGGTGCGCCGTTGCGCTTATAACAGGAGCGCGGACCGCCGACCTTTCTCACGCGTTACTCTTCGCCGTCGAAGTAGTCTCGCGGCTCGGCGATGATGTATCGTCTCTCCGGCAGCGCCACGCCGTATTTGTTGCTGTCGGGATAGTACCAGGATTCGCCGATCGGATTGTCGGCCACGACGTAAACCACGAGATCCTCCGCGCCGTCGCTGAAGAACTGATGCGGCTCGCCTGGTGGAAAGAGGCAAGCGTCTCCGGCAACAAGCGCCGTCGTCCCATCCTTGTGCCGAACGCTGCCGCTCCCGGAGATGACGTGGTAGAACTCCCATTGCGCGCTATGGGAGTGATAAGGGTACGCCACCTTGCCGGCCGGTACGCGCATGATCTCAACGTCGAATGGGTGCCGCTCGAGGAGGTCGGTTGAGTCACGTTTTCGTCCAAGAGCCTCACTCACTTGAATGCCTTCGCCGGCAAACTTCCCTTTCGGCGACGACCATTTCATGGGCTCGAGGTCATTGGTGTTGACTTTCCGCATGCTGCTCCTTCTAAGTGTCTATTGAAAGCTGTGAACGGAGATGGATTGGGTGACGCCGTCGTCGCCGAAACTCCAGATTTTTTGTGCCAGCACGTCGATACACCCGCTCTCCTTTTGCAGCGTCCCTTCGACGATGAGCGTCGACGACGTGCGGATCGGACGGCGAAACGCATCGTAGACGTTGGGGCGAACGATGACGTTGACGACGCCCGTCTCGTCTTCGAGCGTGAGAAAGACGAAGCCCTTGGCGGTCCCGGGACGCTGGCGGGTGATGACGAGGCCGCCGACTCGACAACGCGCGTTAGACCGCAGCGCCGGCAACTGCGCCGCCGGGACGACCTGCTGCGCCGCCAGGAACTCGCGGAAATGCTCCATCACCTGGCCGGCAGGCGTAACTCCGGTAGACCAGAGATCGAAGGCGGCGATTCGCTTCGGCTCAAGGGATGCAAAGCGCGCCGCAGGCTCGTCAACGTCCATCAGCGCTCCGAGTTCGCCGCGAGCCTCCCGTTCGTCGAGACCACGCAAGGCCCACATCGCTTCGCGGCGCGATGCGTACCACGGTGCAAAGGCTCCGGCAATCGCAAGATTCTCCAGCGCTTCGCGTTCGAGCCGGGTGCGCTGCGCGAAATCGAGCACGCCCGCAAACGCTCCTTGGGCGATGGCCGCTTCCAAGCGCAGCCGTTGAGCCTCGCCCAAACCTCGGATAAGATGAAAGCCTAGCCGCAGCGCACCGTCGCGCTCGACGTGCGAAAGATACTCGCTGGCATTGACCTCGACGGGGCGAATCGTCACGCCGTGACGCCGCGCATCGTTGACCAGCACTTCGGTGGAGTAAAAGCCCATCGGCTGTACGTTGAGGATGGCCGCGGCAAAGACCGCCGGCAGATGACATTTGATGTAGGCCGATGCATAGGCCAAGAGCGCGAAGCTGGCGGCGTGTGATTCGGGGAATCCATAATCGGCGAATCCTTCCAGCATATGGAAGAGCTGCTCGGCGGCGGCCCGATCGATACCATTGCGAATCATACCGTCGATCAGCCTCGCGCGCATCGCCTGCATGCGATCGCGCGAGCGCTTGTGTCCCATCGCGCGACGCAGCTCGTCGGCTTCGCCGCCGGAGAACCCGGCCGCCTCGATCGCTAGGCGCATGCCCTGCTCCTGAAAGAGCGGCACGCCGAGAGTTCGCTCCAGCACCGGCTTCAGCTTGAGATGCGGATAGGTCACGGCTTCGAGTCCTGCGCGGCGTCGCAAGAACGGATGGACCATCTGGCCCTGAATCGGCCCCGGACGGATGATCGCTACCTGCATGACGATATCGTAAAAACAGGTAGGCCGTAGCCTCGGCAGCATCGATTGCTGGGCCCGCGATTCGATCTGAAAGACGCCGATCGTATCGGCGCGCTGCATCATGGCATAGGTCGGCTCGTCGCCGGCAGGAATCGTATGCAGCGCGAGATCGCGCGGCACCACCGGCCCTTCGACTGAGTTTATCCCGAGCGAAGTCGACGGGCTCAGGACAGGCTCCAGCCAGGAATCGCTGCGTGCGAGCGAGCGCCGGTAGAGCGCGAACGCCTCTCGCAAAAGCGAGAGCATGCCCAAGCCGAGCAGATCGATCTTGATCAGGCCCAGCTGTTGCAGGTCGTCCTTATCCCATTGCACGACGGTTCGGTCCCGCATCGTCGCCCATTCGACCGGCGCCACGCAGACCAGCGGATCGCGCGTGATCAGCATCCCGCCGGAATGAATTCCCAGATGGCGCGGAAAGTTCCCGATACGGCGGCAGAGCGTAAAGAGCAACTCGGGGCCGGCCTCTTCCGGGAGTTGCTCCCGCACGTCGAACTCGCGAGCGATCGCGTCCACCTGCTCGAGACTCAAGCCCAGCACCTTGCCCACGTCACGAATAGCCGATCGCGTACGATAGGTGATGACCTCCGCGACCATCGCCGCGTTCGTGCGGCCGTAGTGCTCATAGACGT
>JBAPZS010000266.1:0-2078 GCA_049285355.1 Candidatus Cybelea sp.
CCTGCCGCGGTGGGATAAGTTGCAGGTCGGTCCATTGTACCGCCATTGTCTCCGCGACCCGGGAGCCGCAGTTGTAAAGGAACAAAAGCAGGGTGTAATCGCGCCATCCGCCATAGGTTTGCCGATCCGGCTTGGCGATGATGGCGCGCACCTCGTCAGCCTCGAGGTAGGTCGATGGCCGCTGCCGCGCCTTCTTCGACGGGATCGCCAGGACGCGGGAATACTGCATCGAGCGAGCCAAGTCGTTGCGCACGAGATGCTTTAAGAAACTGCGGATGGCGGCGCGGCGGCAGTTTCGCGTCGCCGACGAGTTTGAGCGGCTGGTCTCGATGTAATCGAGAAAGGCGGCGATGGCATCGACATCAAGGTCATCAAGTCCAAGCGCCGAGACGTCGCGACCGCGCCGTTGCGCGGTAAACTCGAACAGGAGCTTCAGCGCATCCCGGTAGGCACGAATAGTGTGGACGCTTGCGCCTCTCTGGCGTGGCAGATACTCGATGAAGAAGGACTCGACGAACGCAAACAGCTCGCGGTCGGCCGACCTTGTCATCGCGGCGGGCGCGCATTGTGTAGGTGCTGTTCGAACCGTTCGCTGGCCAGTTCCAACAATTGCGGCGTCGCCTTCAAGTAAACCTCCGTCCCGATGATGTTCAGGTGACCGAGGTACGCCGACAGCAACGGCAGTTTGGCGTGGATATCAACGCCCTCCTCCGCCCAGGCCGTAAGCCGATGGACGGCAAAGGCATGCCGGAACTCGTATGGGCGAGCACCGACACGCCCCCTGAGTGGCTTGAGTCCAAGTTGGCGGAGAATGCGGCGGATCGCATGCGATGCCGACTGGACGGTCAGCGGTGAACCATCGAACCGAACAAACAGCGCCTCTGGATCGTGGCGTCGACGCTTGTAAAGGAGCCGTCGCCGTTCAAGGCTATACCGATGCAACTCGGCGACCAGGTCCCGTCGAATGGCGACGATGCGCGAGCGCCCTTTGCTATGTTGGATCTTGATAATGCCGCGGTCGAGGCGGACGTCGGTCATGCGCAGCCGGACGGCCTCGCCAAGCCTCAGTCCCGTGCAATAGAGCACGAGAATGAGCGTGCGCAGCATGGTCGCCCAGATGAACCGGCCTTGGTGGGAACTGGCCAAAGCCAGGATCCGCCGCACATCGTCCTGGCTGAAGATGTAAGGGAGGAATGTCGATTCCTTGACTGGCGCCAGTGCATGTTCCGGCACGTAACTCGTCGGATCGTAGCGGCGGCGGAACAGGCAAAATTGCCGAACGACCCCAAACTCGTTTCCCAAGGTGACCGCCTTGCGTCCGGTGGTCCGCGCACACCATCGTGCAATCGCCTCTTGAAGCTCGACTTCGCCGTTATCTCCCCATCGCCGGGCGACGAAGCGGACAAAGTTGTCGAGGTCGAACTCGCCGCGGCGATAGGGGATCCCCATCGCGCGCTTGAAACGGAGGAACCCTTTCGCGTCCTGGGCCAAACCTTCAGCCGTCACGATCGTCATGTCGGTACCGGCAAGGAGATGTCGCGGAGCGTCTCGGTCGCGATCCTCACGTACGCCGAGATCGATTCCGAATCCCGGTGTCCGAACAAATCAGAAAGGATCCGGGGACGGATCCCGAGGTCGACCTGTCGCGCCGCGTTTGAGAAACGCAGCACATGGCTGCCGAGGTACGGCGCATTCAGGCCTGCCGCCTTCGCATGCTTGATCAGGATATGGCGGACCGGTGACGAGCCGCTCAATGGCGCGAACGGTGTCTTCATCGCGATGAAGACGTGCCGGGTCGGTGTGTTTCGTGGCCGGCCTTCACGAAGATAGATCGCCAGCGCCTGGGCGACCGCCGGCAACAAAGGAAGCGTGAACCTCACGCCGGTCTTTGGACGCGTCGCGCGGATAGTACCCGCAACCCAATCGATGTCGTCGAATTGCAGTCGGATCGCTTCGCCGGCGCCGAGCCCGTAGGTACTCATCATCAGAAGAAGTGCGTAATCGCGACGACCGCGAGCCGTCGACCTGTCCACCGCACGCAAAAGCCGCTGGACGTCTCCCCATGGCAGGGATCGGCG
>JBAPZS010000267.1:0-2193 GCA_049285355.1 Candidatus Cybelea sp.
AGACAACACAGGTGAACGAGGAAAGAATGTCAGTCGAACAGAGCAGGCGCAACGGCGGGATGTCCGTCCGCGAGGCCGGTCAAAAAGGCGGCGAAACCGTCAAGAACAAATACGGCGCCCAGTTTTATGAAGAGATCGGGCGCAAGGGCGGCCTAGCGACGAAGCGGGCCCACGGCCACGAGTTCTACGAGCAGATCGGCAAGAAGGGTGGCAAGAAGGGTGGCGAAGCCACAAGAGACCGCTATGGACCCGACTTCTACGAACGTATCGGACAAAAAGGTGGGCAACGAGTCAAGCAGCTCATCGAAGAGGGCAAGCGCGCGGCGGAAAAGCGCGCGAGCTAAGTTCTACCGGCTTGGGATTCGCCTAAGCCTCGTTATCTCGATATTCGCAATATTCGGCGTGGGAATCGTAGGGGCGTATCCAATGCCTCCGACACCCATGCCGAAAGCGTCTCCGAGCCCCACTCCCGCGCCCACCAACGAACTGCCGTTTAACTCGACGCTGCTCTTCGTACTCGACGATCCGATCTCGTCGAAGGATTCTAAGGCGGGCCAACTCGTGCGCGCACATCTCAAGAGCGCGATCGTCGTGAGCGGCCGAACCGTGGCACCCGCGGGAACGCCCGGACAGATCCGGATCGTCGACGTTTCGTCATCCGATATTGCCGACACGTACGGGTTCGTCGACATCTTTTTCGAGCCGATGCCGCTGCCCAACGGTAGCGTCTTACCGTTACGCGCACCGGTGGGGCGGCTCGCGCCGCAGATTTCGAGCGGACACGAAACGACCGTCGAAGCCGAAGACACGGTCGGCGACATCTTCGTCCCCTACTATTCGCTTTGGCAGATCTTCCGTCACGGCAAGAATTTCGTGCTCAAACCCGGCTCGGAAGTACCGGCGCGCACCGACGCAACGATCACCGCCGAACGCAACGGGACGATCGCAATCGCCACGCCGCGGCCGATGCCCCAGGACCTGAAGGTTCCGGATGCGACTTTCCCGGTCGAGCCGGTCGCGACGCCGCTCCCGACTAACCCGCCGGCGCCCAAGGTCAAGCACACGCCGGCACCCACGCCCGCGCCCTCAGCCTCGCCGACGCCCTAGAGGGAGATTCTCGCCTCACTTCTGGAAACAAGGGGCCGAAGAAAGTGAGGGTATGCTCTTGTTGATTCGCCTAACCGCTGCGGTCGCGGCCTTAGCGCTGACCACGATTCCCGGCGTCGCCGCAACGCCGGCACCCACCGCGACGCTCTCGCCCGTGCCCCAGGGCACCGAAGTGGCATTCGTGCAGCAGATCCAAAAAGACCTGAACGCCCGGTTCCCAACGCCGGCCGCGGCCGAAAAGGCCGGGTATTTCCGCTATGGAAATGAAGACGAAGACGGAGCGATCAGCTACGCCAACCTGCAGTGGAACAGCGGCGACGCGCAACACCCGAGCCAGCTCTGGTACGACGTAAAGGGCAATCTCCTCGGCGCGGACTTCTCCGTGCTACAGAGTCAGTCGCCGTCGCCGCCATCCGTGTGGGGCGTCAACTATCGTCGCTGGGTCTCGTTCCGCGAGCACGTCCACTACATTCTCGCCGGCCCGAACGGCACCGAAGTCTACGGCGCCACCAGTGCCAAGAAGTTTGCTGCTGCCGGCGGCAACGTCGACGAACCCGCCGCTGCCACGCTCGTCACGATGGGGAAAGCCAAGAACCTCGCCGACGTAAAGCGCGTCTTCCTCTTCCCGTCCATCTGGGATCTCATCGTGTGGGTGATGCCGAACCCCAACGGCGCGTTCGCGGATAAAAACCCCAACGTCACTCCGAGCGCCAACGCAGAGAAACCCGATATGTAGGGGCTCCTAGTGTCATCCTTCGACAGCTCAGGATGGCACGCGCACTACCGTCCTTCGACTTCGCTCGCTGCGGCTCGCTGCGCTCAGGATGACAGCTATTTCTTAGGGGCGCAGTACGTTTGGGCGGCCTTGTAGGCGGTGTCGACGGCTTGATCTTCCGATTTGTCGATCGTCGCGAGTTGATTGTCGAAGTGTAGATAACCCTTCACGTCGCGCATGGCCGGCGGCTCGTACGTCTCCCGTAGGTTGTTGCCTCCGAGCCCGGGGTTCGCGCGCTGGATGGGATAGTTGAGCATGTCGTTGTAAAGGTTGTACAGGTCGATTGACAGTTGCCGCTGGTGATCGTAGGC
>JBAPZS010000268.1:0-3163 GCA_049285355.1 Candidatus Cybelea sp.
CTGTTGAACGGCTCGGCGTGAATCGTCTGGTCGCCGGCATCGACGGAGGACAAACGTCGACGATCGCCCTGATCGCCGACGAGCGCGGCCGCGTGCTGGCACGCGGTACCGCCGGGCCTGCCGACGAGGTTGGTGTCGATCCAACCTCGCAACGCTTGGCAGAAGCGGTCTGCGCGGCGCTCGACCGCGCGCGTGCCGCGGCGGGACTACCCGAAGCGACGCGTTTCGCAGCGACCGTCGCCGGAATTAGCGGCTTCGAAGGCCGGATCTATGGAAAGGAGCCCCAACTTGCAACGGAGCGACTCGTGTTGATGCACGATGCGCCGATCGCGCATGCCGGCGCCCTGGCCGGTGAGCCGGGCGCGATCGTCGTCGCCGGTACCGGATCGGTGGTGTACGCTTGCAACGAGAAAGGCGAATCCCAAACCTGGGGCGGATGGGGATACGTTTTCGGCGATGAAGGTAGCGCCTTTCGCATCGCCGTCGAGGCGCTGGCGCTGCTGATGCGCGCCCAGGACGACGACGATCGCTCGCATCTTGCGGAGACACAAGTTGCGAAGGGCTTCTTCGATTTGGAATCGCTGCGCGCAATCGCGCGCGCGGTTTACGCGGGAGAGATATCGCGCGCTCGCCTGGCCGCGTTCGCCCCGCTTGCACTGGGCTTCGGCGAAGCCTTCCGCGCAATTGCCGAGCGCGGTGCCGATCGGCTCGCGGCGCTCGCCGCGCGCGCGATGGCGTTCGCGGCCGCTCCAAAGGTGGCACTGATCGGGGGACTCTTCGGCGACGCACTTCTCCGCGCGTATCTGCAACGGCGCATCGCCGAACTCGCGCCTGGCGCGCAGGTCGTCGAGCCGCGTTATGAACCGGCGGCGGGCGCGCTTCTGCTGGCCTATCGCGAACTCGGGCTGGCCGCGCCGGAACTCTCGCCATGAGTCTGTGTGACGCGCTCCGCGGCGGATTGATCGTTTCCGTACAGGCATGGCGCGGCTCCGCGCTCGACGATCCGCAGATTATCGCGGCGATGGCGCGCGCGGCACAAGATGGCGGTGCGGTTGCCGTCCGCGTGCAGGGCGTCGAGCAGCTGCGGGCCGTGCGTGAGCGGGTCGCGTTGCCGATCGTGGGGCTGATCAAACGCGAGTATCCCGGATTCGAGGCCTATATCACGCCGACGCTGACGGAGGTAGGGGCCGTCATCGGCGCGGGTGCCGAGATCGTCGCCCTCGACGCCACGCAGCGCGCGCGTCCGGACGGTAACAGCCTGGCCAACGCCATCCAAGCGATCCACGCCGCCGGGCGCCTGGCGATGGCCGACTGCTCGACCATCGCCGATGCGACCGCCGCGAGCGAAGCCGGCGCCGACATCCTGGCGACGACCCTCTGCGGATATACCGAGCAGACCAAGGGGCACGCCCTTCCCGCACTCGATCTCGTCGCCGAAATCGCGCAGCTCGGGAAGTTCGGCGTCTGCGAGGGGGGGATTCGCGCACCGGCACAGGTGCGAGCCGCACTCGATGCCGGCGCCGACGCAGTGGTGGTCGGAAGCGCGATCACCAACGTGGACTGGCTGGTGCGAGAGTTTGCAGGGGCGGCTGACGGATGCTCTTAACAGCCCGTTTAGTCGGTGCGAATTGCGCGCGAAGCGTCTATAGTACTTTGAGGGAGAGCATGCTTTGGTAGAGCAAAAAGCGCAATCGGCGCAGCTCGGTCGCGGCTTTTGGGCCGCAACCGCGGTCCTCACGGTGCTGGCGGTCGCAGCGATCGTCTTCTGGTACGTCTTTCCGCTCGAGCGCTATCTCCCGGCCGCGATCGTCACGGCGCGGCAGGTCGACACCCTCTTCCGCTTCATGGTCGCGACAGGTAGCGCGCTTTGGATTTTTGTCGCCGGGTATCTGATCTATTTTTCGATCGCCTTCCGAGCAAAGCCGAGCGACCCGCCCGATGCGATCGGCCTGCAGGTACACGATAACTTCAAGCTCGAGCTGTGGTGGACGATCATTCCCGCGCTCTTCGTCGTCTTGCTCTCGATCGTCAGCGTCCGAATTTGGTACGAGATCAGCTTGGAGCCGGAGAACGGCTTGGTCGTCGAGGCGATCGGCCATCAGTTCTACTTCTCGTTCCGGTATCCGCAGGTCAATGGCGAAGTGACCGACGAGATGCACCTTCCGCTGAACGTTCCGGTGACGCTCAACCTGACCTCGGCCGACGTCATTCACGGATTCTGGGTGCCGGCGATGCGTTTGAAAAACGACACGGTTCCCGGCTTGGTGACGACGATTAAGTTCACACCTCGATTGGCGGGCCGCTATCCCATCATCTGCACGCAGTTTTGCGGCGTGGAGCACAGCGAGATGGATAAGCAGGTGCTGGTGATCGAGGATAAGGCCTCGTTCGACAAGTGGTACAAGGGGTGGCAGCAACGCAACGCGCGCGTGAGCAACGCCTTGCCGCCGTCGGGCGGACAGGCCATCTCGCTCCAAGGCGGCGACGTCGCGGCCGGCAAGACGCTCTTCGCGCAGAAGTGCACCGCCTGTCACAAGCTTGCGCCGTTCAGTCAGACGCTCGTCGGCCCTGGATTGTTGGGCGTCTTGCACGATCCGTCGCATCCGAATCTGGTCAACGGTCAGGCGGCGACTCCCACGGACGTAGCGGGGATCCTGGAGAACGGATACACGGGCAGCATGGGCGCCATGCCCAATGCGAGCGCCAACGGTCTCTCCGCACGGGACATCGCAAATCTCGTCGCCTTCCTCAATACATTGAAATGAGATATTCAAAAACCGTATGGCAGTAGCAGCAGTTCACCCCGGCGGCATCGCCGATCACATTCATCCCGAACCTCAAGGCTTCGTTCGACGATACGTCTTTTCGCTCGATCACAAGATCATCGGTATCCAGTACATCATCACCGGCTTCGTCTTCTTCATGCTCTCCGGCTTGCTCGCCGAAGCGATTCGCACGCAGTTGCTCAATCCCAGCGGCGGTTTCGTCGCGCCGGGCACCTACAACGAGATCTACAGCGTACACGGCAGCGCGATGGTCTGGCTGGTCGTCATTCCGCTCTTAACCGGCGGATTCGGTAATCTCGTCTTTCCGGTACAGATCGGCGCCCGCGACGTCGCCTTTCCGTGGCTGAACATGCTGAGCTTCTGGATCTTCCCGGTGG
>JBAPZS010000269.1:0-8147 GCA_049285355.1 Candidatus Cybelea sp.
ATCATGAGCGCCTCGAGGCGGCGCAGCGCCCGATCCTGGCGCCAGTCCTTCGCAAGCTCGACGGCGGCTCGCGTTAGGTCTTTGAACTCGGCAAACTTCCCCTCGAACTTTTCGAGCAGCGTGATGCCGTCGGCGGCGGAACCGGCGAAGCCGGCCAAAACCTTGCCTCCGCAGACTTTGCGCACTTTGCGGGCCCCGTGCTTGACGATCGTCTTATCGAGGGTCACCTGACCGTCGCCGGCGATCGCCAACCGCCCGTCGCGCCGGACCGCTAAAATTGTGGTCGAACGAAGCTTCATACTGGCTTCCTTGATTACCCCACCGGCGCTGTAACGGTTTCAGCGGCGAACCGGTCGATTGCGGCCAGCGCGCGCTCCGCCATGAATTGCCGCCGCGCTCGCTTGCCCGTTAGCCGCTCGGCGGACGACTCGTCCGAAAAGTTTCCCCACGTGACGTTGGAGGGTTGAAAATCCGCGGTATGGCGATTCTGCAGGTGGGCGACGACGGCGCCAAAGGCCGACTCTCGCGGAAACGTTATCGCCGGCAGACCGAGTATCGCCCGCGCTGCGTGGATACCCGCCATCGCGCCGCATGCGGCAGCCTCCACATAACCCTCGGCCCCCGTTATCTGCCCGGCGAAATAGAGCCGAGGCCTTCCCCGCAGCGCAAGTCGCTCGTCGAGCAGCCGCGGCGAATCGATAAACGTGTTGCGGTGCATCACGCCAAGTCTCAACCACTCCGCGTGTCCCAAGCCGGGAAGCCTGCCGAAGGCCTCTCGCTGAGCCGGCCACGCGAGCCGCGTTTGAAATCCCACCAGATTGTAAGCGCTGCCTTCCGCATTCTCTCTGCGCAGCTGCACGACGGCGTAAGGCGTCTCGCCGGTCCGGGGATCGCGTAAACCGACCGGCTTGAGCGGCCCGAAGCGCAGTACGTCGTCACCGCGATCGGCCATCTCCTCGATCGGTAAACAGCCCTCGAAGTAGCGCGCTTTTTCGAAGTCTTTCGCCGCATGACGCTCGAGCGTGCGCAGATCGTGAAGAAGCCGCGCGTACTGATTGCGATCGAGCGGAATGTTGAGATAGTCACCTTGCCCTGAGCCCGTCGAAGGGTCTCCCTTGTCGTAGCGCGACTTTCGAAACATCGGCGACTCATCGATGGAATCGGCCGCCACAATCGGCGAGGCCGCATCGTAGTAGAAAAGCCGCCGCCGCTCGCTGCCGAATCCGACCAGCGCGTCGAGCATCGCGAGAAACTCCTCGCTAGGAAGCGGGCCGCAAGCAACGATCGTCGGCTCGTCAGCCGAGAGCGAGCGCACCTCCTCGCGATGCAGCGCGATGCGTGGTTCGCTGCCGATCCGCGATTCGATCGCGGCGGCAAAGCGCCCGCGATCGACCGCCAGCGCGCCCCCCGCCGGCACGGCGTTCTCCCGCGCCGACGTAATAACCAGCGAGCCAAGCCGCGCGAGCTCTTCCTTGAGCAGTCCGACGGCGTTCTCGAGCGAGGCACCGCGAAACGAATTACTGCAGACGAGCTCGGCGAGGGCACCGGTCGCGTGGGCGGGACCGCTGCGCGTCGGCCGCATCTCGTAAAGATCCGCGTCCACGCCGAGGCGCGCGGCTTGCCAAGCGGCTTCGCAGCCCGCTAGACCGCCCCCGATGACTTTTAACCGTTCCATCAGCCCCTTATTGCGATGTTGAGAGCGACTACGCTTCGACGGGCTCCCGCTCCGCGCTCGCCTCACCGACGCTATGGCTGCGGTCGGCCGCGCACTGCAAGCGCTCGACGCCGCCTCGGCGGGTTTTGACGACGACATACGAATCGCAGACCGGGCAGCGCTGCGCTACCACGGGATCCCACGAAACGAAATCGCAGTTTGGATAGTTTGCGCAGCCGTAGAAGGTCCGGCCCCGTTTGGAGCGCCGCTCGACTATCGCACCGCCGCATCGCGGACAATCGACGCCGGTCTCTTTGACGATCGGTTTTGCCGTCTTGCACTCGGGATATCCGGTACACGAGATGAAGCGCCCGAAACGCCCCGTCTTGATCACCATCGGCCGCCCGCAGTTCGGGCAGATCTCGTCGGTCGGCTCGTCGCGCAACTCCAGGCGGGGCAACTTCTTCTCGGCGGCTTCCAACTCGCTCTCGAAAGGGCCGTAGAAGCGGCGTAGCAGCGCGATCCAATCCTCGTGCCCCTCGGCTACCTTGTCGAGGTCGCCTTCCATCCGCGCCGTGAAGTCCAGATTCAGAATCTTCGGGAAGTGTTCGACGAGCAGATCGTTCACCGCCGTGCCGATCTCGGTGGGCACAAAGCGCCGCTCGGCCTGCGTCACGTACCCGCGGGCCCCAATCGTTTCCACGATGGTCGAGTAGGTGGAGGGGCGTCCGATACCGTTATCTTCAAGCGCTTTGACCAGCGTCGCTTCGGTGTAGCGGGGCGGGGGTTCGGTAAAATGCTGTTTCGATTCGAGCTTGCGGCAGTCGAGGGCTTCGTCTTCGCGCAACTCCGGAAGGCGAATGCGCCCCTTTGCGACGCCCTCCTCGGCGCTCTCCTCGTAGACGCGAGTGAAGCCCCCAAACCGCATCACGGTACCGGTCGTACGGAACGCATAGGCATTCGCGATCGCCTCCACGGTCGTTTGATCGTACACCGCCGCCGCCATCTGCGAGGCTACGAAGCGTTCCCAGATCATCGTATAAAGACGAAGATCGTCGCGTTTGAGCACGTGCGCGAGATGGGCCGGCGTCCGCAGAACCGAGGTCGGGCGAATCGCTTCGTGGGCGTCCTGCGCTCCCTCGCGCACGCGATGCCGCCGCCCGCCATGGTACTCCTCGCCGTACTCCGAGACGATGAACTCCCGTGCCGCCTCGCGCGCCAGATCGCTGATGCGCGTTGAGTCGGTCCGCATGTAGGTAATCAAACCGACGGTCCCCTCGCTGCCGCCGAGGTCGACGCCTTCATAGAGCGCTTGGGCGACCTGCATCGCGCGGCGTACGCGAATCTTGAGCTTTCGCGAGGCCTCTTGCTGGAGCGTCGAGGTCGTGAACGGCGCGGGCGCGTTGCGTCGCACCTCCCGTTTCTTGATCGATCCCACGCGATATTCGGCACCGTCGAGCGCCTGCAAAACCGCATCGGTCTGCGCCTGCGTCCGAAGCTCGAGCTTTTCGCCGCGATGTGCGACCAGATCGGCCAAGAACGCGGGGTCGCCGGCCTCCGGCGCGGTGCGCTGGGGCGCCAGCTGGGCCGTGATGCTCCAATACTCCTTTGGGATAAAGGCCGCGATCTCACGCTCGCGGTCGACGATCAGTTTCACCGCGACCGATTGAACGCGACCGGCCGAGAGGCCGCCGCGCACTTTCGCCCAGAGCAGCGGTGAAATTTTGTAGCCCACCAGCCGATCTAGAATTCGGCGGGCCTGCTGGGCATTGACGCGGTTGATGTCGATCTGATGCGGATGTTTGAGCGCCGCGAGCGCGGCTTCTTTGGTAATTTCGTGCAGCTCGATCCGCTTGGGATCCGGGAGTTTCAGCAGCTCGGCTAGATGCCAGGCGATTGCCTCACCTTCGCGATCGGGATCGGTCGCGAGATAGACCTCAGTCGCGCTCTTGACCGCCCCCCGCAACTCTTTGATGACGTCACCCTTACCTTTAATGGTCAGGTATCGCGGCGCGAAATCATGCTCCACGTCCACCCCCAAGGTACTCTTCGGCAGGTCGCGCACGTGCCCGACGGAGGCCTTCACCGCGTAGCGTGCGGGAAGAAACTTCTTGATCGTCCTCGCTTTCGTCGGCGACTCGACGATGATGAGGGGCTTTTTCACGGGGCTTAGTATACCGCCGGGGTCAAGTACCGGCAACTTAATGCTTCGACTCGCTGCGCACCGGGGGCGCTCGAAGGCGCCGCCCCGAGCGAAGTCGAGTCGCCTCCGCGCGGCGTAGTCGAAGCATCAACGCACACTTCGACTCCGCTCAGTGCAAGCTGCGAATTTGCATCATTTCGTAAAATCCTCTATGATGCGCTCAAAAGCGCCACGAGCGCTGTCCACTAACGCTTATCGTCCCCGGGGACGAGGAGGAATGAATGGACTCGGATTCCACAACGAACGGCATGGAGCCGGCAGTTGCCGCGGCCGTGAGGAAAGTTGCGAAGCGCCGCAGGAAAGTCGGTCGCAAAGCCGCTGTCAAGAAGTTAGTCGTTGGAGCGATAATTCGCAAGGCAATTCGCAAGAAAGTGCGCCGCAAGCTGGTCCGCAAGGCCGTGCGCCGCGCGGTCGTCCGGAAGGTCGTCCGCAAGAAAGTACGCCGGAAAGTCGCCCGCAAGGTGGTGCGCCGGAAAATCGCCCGCAAGGCCATTCGCCGGAAGGTCGCCCGCAAGGCGGTGCGCCGGAAAGTCGCCCGCAAGGCCGTTCGCCGGAAAGTCGCCCGCAAGGTGGTGCGCCGGAAAGTCGCCCGCAAAGTCGCCAAAAATGGGCGGCGCAAGAAGTAACGCCGAGATACCGCACGACGACAAAGGGGCGGCCGCTGTTCGCGGCCGCCTCCTTTCTTTTTTATATCAAGTCCGGTGCTCGGCTGTGTTCCTCCACCCAATGGCATGCGGCAAAGTGCCCCGGCGAGTACTCGCGCAGCGGCGGCTCCTCGATGACGCAGCGGGCAAATGCCAGCGGACACCGCGTGTTGAAGCGGCAGCCTGAGGGCGGGTTGACCGGCGAGGGGATATCGCCGGTGAGGACGATTCGCTTTCGCCGCTTTTCAAGAACCGGGTCGGGAATCGGGATGGCCGAAAGGAGCGCCTGCGTATAGGGGTGGAGCGGATTCTCGTAAAGACTCTCACGCTCGGCGAGCTCGACGATCTTCCCAACGTACATAACGGCAACGCGGGTGGAGATGTGCCGAACGACCGAGAGGTCGTGAGCGATAAAGAGATACGTTAGCCTGAACTGCGCCTGCAGATCTTCGAGCAGATTGATCACCTGCGCCTGAATGGAGACGTCGAGGGCCGAGACGGGCTCGTCGCATACGATGAAGCGCGGTTGAACCGCGAGTGCTCGCGCGATGCCGACTCGTTGGCGCTGTCCCCCCGAAAACTCGTGCGGGTAACGGTTCGCGTGATAGGGTCGAAGGCCGACGAGTCCAAGGAGCTCGCGAACGCGATCGTCCACGTCCTTTCCCTTGGCAATACCGTGAATCCGCAACGGTTCGGCGACGATCTCTCCGATCGACATGCGGGGGTTTAGCGAGGCGTACGGATCTTGAAAGATGATCTGCATCTCGCGCCGCAGGCGACGCGTCTCGGTGCGGTTCATCCCCAAGATGCTGCGCGATTCGAAGACGATCTCGCCCTTCGTGACCGGAAGCAGACGAAGCAATAGGCGTCCGACCGTGGTCTTCCCCGAGCCGGATTCGCCGACGAGCCCAAGCGTCTCGCCCTCTTTGATGCTGAGGCTCACGCCGTCGACGGCATGGACGTCGGCGACGTGCCGCGACATCAAACCCGCGTAGATCGGAAAATACTTGTAGAGGTCCTTCGCTTCGAGCAAGGCCCCGTTGGTCATACGCCGCCGGCCGGAATCGTCGGGAGCTCGCGCATCCCTTCGGGGCGCTGATCGCGCGCCCGCTCGTCGTAGAGGTAGCAGCGGGCGATGTGGCCGCCTCCGAAATCGTACAGCGGCACGGGCTGGTCGCAGATCGGCATGCGATAGGCGCAACGGGGTGCGAAGGCGCAGCCCGGCGGAAGGCGCAGCAGGTTGGGCGGTTGGCCGGCGATCGGCACCAAGCGACGATGCTCGCTCTGGTCGAGCCGGGGCAGCGAAGAGAGCAGTCCTTGCGTGTAGGGCATTCGGGGCTCGGCGAAGATCGCTTCGGCCGTGCCGTACTCGACCAAGTTTCCGCCGTACATGACGAGCACGTTCTTGCAAAACTCCGCAACGACGCCGAGATCGTGGGTGATCAAAATAATCGCGGCGCCGGTCTCACCCTGAAGCTCGTTCATAAGCTCCAGTACCTGTGCTTGAATCGTTACATCGAGCGCGGTGGTCGGCTCGTCGGCGATCAAAAGCTCGGGATTGCACGAGAGCGCCATTGCGATCATGACCCGCTGGCGCATTCCGCCCGAGAACTGGTGCGGGTAGTCGCCCAGCCGTTTCTCGGGATTCGGGATGCGTACCTTATTCAGCATCTCGACGACGCGGTCGCGTGCGTCGCGCGCCCCGAGACCCATATGGAGGCGAACCGCTTCCGAGATCTGCTCGCCGATCGTGAGCACCGGATTGAGCGAGGTCATCGGGTCCTGGAAGATCATGGCGATCCGAGCGCCGCGAATCTTTCGCATCTCAGTCTCGCTTTTTTCCGGCAGGCTCTCGCCGCGAAGCGCGATCCGATCCGCGGAGACGGCGGCGCTACGGGGTAGCAGACGCATGATGGAGAGCGCCGTTACGGACTTTCCGGAGCCGGACTCGCCGACGATGCCGAGCGTCTCGCCCGCATCCAGGGAGAAAGAGAGGCCGTTGACCGCCGTTACGGGTCCGTCTTCGGTACGAAACGTCGTTCGAAGATTTTCGACCTCGAGAAGTCGCACTCAGTGACCCGTAACTAGATGCCGGTAAGCGAGAGCACGAACCCCGCGACCACGAAGACGACGGCGACGAAACCGGTCAGCCGCTTGAGCTGCTCTTCGGCACCGAGCCGCCCGCGGTACGCGCTCTCGACGCGGCCCCCGATGGTGCCGGTAAGCCCCTCTTGTTTCGTGGTCTGGATGGCGAGCAAGAAAATTAGCGAAAGCGCGGCAAGAATGAAGATCCCCGCGAGGCCGTGCGTTAGCCATCCAGCGTGTTGCGCGATGGCCGTCTTCGGCTGGGGAAGCGGCGCTGCGATAGGCGCGGCGAGCGACGCGGCCGACGACGGTACCGCCTTAGCGGTAGCGGCGGCGATGAGGAACAAGTGATTCAACAAGGCTGGTTCTTCCTTAATAATCGGTAATGCGGCATCTTCTCTACGACCGCGAAGTCCGGGCTGCCTGCACGGGCTGCCCCATGGAGTAATCGCCGGCGGTCGACCGAAGAGGCTAGCGTGCACGAACCCGACGAGCCGGCCGAGGCGCTCGCTTCGGTCGTTCCCATCAAGAACCGGCGCGTCTGGCGCGACCTGGCGCGCATCATCTCTACGATCTTCAATCCGTTTCTGACGGCGCTCGCGCTCTTCGTGATTCTCGCGCAAATCGGCGCAACGGACACGCTCGATTTCTGGCGACTGCTCTTCGTCTCGACCTTCTTTACGTCGCTCGGTCCGATGCTTTACGTCTTCTGGCTGTACGCGACGGACAAGATCTCAGATCTCGAGATGTCGGTTCGCTCCGAGCGCGAGATGGTCTTCAGCGCGTTCGTCGTCTTCGATTCCCTAGGTGCCGGGGCACTCTGGCTCGCCCATGCGCCGCGTCTCATGATCGCGGCCATGCTCGGGTATCTGGTCTCGACGCTGACCGTACAGTACATTACACGCTACTGGAAGATCAGCACCCACGCACTGGGTATTACCGCTCCGCTGGCGGCGTTGACGTTGATCTACGGACGACAGCCGCTACCCTTTATGGTCTTGATTCCGATGGTCTGCTGGGCTCGCGTCTATCTCAAGGCGCACACCGTGCTACAGGTGCTTGCCGGTGTCGCGCTCGCGGTCGTGACGACGGGGTTCTTCTTCTCCCTCTTTCACGTGGGACTGTTGTCGGCGCATTAGCGCGGCGACGCGAGCGACGTTCTCGAAGAAGGGCGCTTCATCGCCGCTCGTAAGATACTCCGTCGCACCGCTTCCCCGCGCGCGTTCGCCAAGCAACTCCGCCGCACGGTGCGCTTGAATCGTAGCCGGATCGACCAACGCGACACGCTCCGCTAAGACGGCCCGAAAGTGTTCCTCCAATACCGGGTAGTGCGTGCAGCCCAGGATGAGGGCATCGAGATCGATCGGCAGATGCGCGCAGACCTCCGCGACCGCAGCGCGGGGGCGCGCACCCTCGAGCATTCCGGCTTCGACTAACGGAACGAGCGCCGGCGCCGGTACCTCGACGACGTCAATGCCGGCGACCCGCGCGCGAATCGTTCGTCCGTAGGAGCCGGCTCCCACCGTCGCGGCCGTCGCGACGACGCCAACGCGCCGAAATC
>JBAPZS010000270.1:0-4355 GCA_049285355.1 Candidatus Cybelea sp.
TCTTTGAAGTCGCCGATGTCGGGAACGCGCACCTCGATCGTTTGGCTCATTGACGATCCATTCTACCCGGTAATAGGGTTGGGCTTGTTCGGGTCGATCGCATACTTCTTAAGCGCTTTCTCGACGATAGATGGATCGATCGAGCCTTCATCGGCGAGCGCTCGCAGCGCCGCAACCGTAACGAAGTGGCGGTCAACCTCGAAGAACGCGCGCAGCTTGCGCCGGAAGTCGCTCCGGCCGTAGCCGTCGGTTCCGAGCGTGACGTACTTCCTAGCCTGTGTTGAGCTTGTTGAAACGAACGGATGAATCTGCTCGGCGAAAGTACGAATGTAGTCGGTGGCGGCGATGCCCGGCCCGATTCGATCCCGTAGGCATTGCTCGACGTAGGAGAGTCGCGGCTTCTCGTTGGGATGCAGCATGTTCCAGCGTCGAGCGGCGACCCCGTCGCGCTGCAGTTCGTTAAAGCTCGTGCAGCTCCAGACGTCGCTGCGCACGCTCCATTCGTCGGCGAGCAGATCCGCCGCCGCGAGCACCTCGCGGAGAATCGCGCCCGAGCCGAAGAGTTGCACGCACGGCGTCTTGCGCTTTAAGGGGCCTGCACTCGCGGCCGCCCGGATGCAATACATCCCGCGTAAGATGCCGTCGCGCACGTCCGCGGGCATCGCGGGATGCTGATAGTTTTCGTTCATCAACGTGATGTAGTAGTAGACGTCTTCTTGCTCCGTCAACATGCGTCGCAAGCCGTCCTGCATGATGACGGCGAGCTCGTATGAGTAGGTCGGATCGTAGCTGCGGCAGTTGGGGATGAACGAGGCCGCCACCTGACTGCTGCCGTCTTCGTGCTGAAGACCCTCACCATTGAGCGTGGTGCGGCCCGACGTCGCGCCCAACAAGAAGCCACGCGTGCGGCTATCGCCCGCCGCCCACGCGAGATCGCCGACGCGCTGAAAGCCGAACATCGAGTAAAAGATGTAGAACGGAATCATCGGGAGATCGTGATTGGAATACGCGGTGCCCGCGGCCATCCACGAAGAGATCGCGCCGGCTTCGTTGATACCTTCCTGCAAGATTTGACCGAGCTTGTCTTCGCGATACCACATGAGCTGCTCGGAATCTTGCGGGTGATAGAGCTGCCCGACCGACGAGTAGATGCCGAGCTGGCGGAACATGCCCTCCATGCCGAACGTGCGCGACTCGTCCGCGACGATGGGCACGACCCGCGGGCCGATCTCGCGATCGCGTGCGACCGTGTTGAGGATGCGCACGAAAGCCATCGTCGTGGAGATGCTGCGATCGCCCGTTCCCTGCAGCTGGGCGTCGAACGCGGAGAGTTCGGGAACGACGAGCGACTTCGACGTTCGTCGTCGTTGCGGAACGCTGCCGAGCGCCGCGACGCGCTCCCGCAGATAGCGCATCTCGGCCGAATCCTCGGCCGGCCTGAAAAACGGAATGTTGTCGCCGCCGATCGCGGCGTCGGAGATCGGCAGATTGAAGCGGTCGCGGAAGATCCGCATCGCCTCGATCTCCATCTTCTTGGCCTGGTGCGCGATGTTCTGCGCCTCTCCGGCCTCGCCCATGCCGTACCCTTTGATCGTCTTGGCGATTACGACCGTCGGCCCGCCGCGATGCTCGGCGGCCGCTTTGTACGCTGCGTAGACCTTCAGGGAATCGTGACCGCCGCGCTGCAACGCCCAGATCTCGTCGTCGGTGAAGTCTTTCACGAGCGCTGCCGTTTCGGGATACCGGCCGAAGAACTCGTCGCGGACGTACTTGCCGTTGCGCGATTTGAACGTTTGATAGTCGCCATCCACGCATTCGTTCATCAACTGCACCAGCCGGCCGCTTCCGTCGGCCGCGAGCAACGGATCCCAACGGCTTCCCCAGATCACCTTGATGACGTTCCAGCCGGCGCCCTTGAAGACGCCCTCGAGCTCTTGGATGATCTTACCGTTGCCGCGGACGGGACCGTCCAAGCGCTGCAAGTTGGCGTTGACCACCCAGATCAGGTTCTCGAGCTTCTCGCGGCCGGCGAGCGAGATCGCGCCGAGCGACTCGGGCTCGTCCATCTCGCCGTCGCCGACAAATGCCCAGACCTTCCGTCCGCTCGCGTCGAGGAGGCCGCGATCGTGCAGATAGCGCATGAAACGCGCCTGGTAGATCGAGATGATGGGACCCAGTCCCATCGATACCGTCGGAAACTGCCAAAACTCCGGCATGAGCCATGGATGCGGATACGACGAGAGACCCTTGCCGTCGACCTCCTGACGGAAATGCTCGAGCTGCGATTCGCTGATACGGCCCTCGAGAAATGCGCGCGCGTACACGCCGGGCGACGAATGCCCTTGAAAGAAGACGAGGTCGCCCCCGAACGTCTCGCTCGGCGCGCGGAAGAAGTGATTGAAGCCGACGTCGTAGAGCGTCGCCGCAGAGGCGAAGCTGGCCACGTGTCCGCCCAGCTCGGAGCTGACCTTGTTCGCTCGCACGACCGTCGCCAACGCGTTCCACCGGACGATGTGACGAAGACGTGCTTCAAGCTCTCGATCGCCCGGCATCACCGGTTGCCGGTCGACCGGAATCGTGTTGACGTACGGCGTGGTCAATCCCAGCGAGACCGCGGCACCGCCGCGACTCGCTTCGTCAACCAAGGCCGCGATGAGCGCACGGGCGCGCTCCGGCCCCTCGACGGCGACAACGGCACGCATTGCGTCGAGCCATTCGGCGGTCTCTTGCGGGTCGGGGTCGGTAACGAAAGTGCTCATCGCCGGAGAACCATTCCGTCTGCCGGGCGCATCTCTTCCCGGAGCGGTCGCCTGCCTGGGGAAGAGCGGCCAACGTCGCGTATAGGTGAATCGAGCGGGAGCTGTACCGGCTGAGAGGGCGACTCCGATCGCCGACCGCGCATGACCTGATCCGGATAATGCCGGCGTAGGGAGGATTATATGAAGGTTTACGTAGGGGGCTCCGATCCCTCGATTCGCGTTCCGCGACGCGCGATTACCCTCACGGACGGCACGGTGCACACGGTGTACGATACGAGCGGTCCGTACACCGATCCCGATGCAGAGCTGGAGATTCGCCGCGGCCTCCCGCCGCTGCGCGAGCCGTGGATCCTCGCGCGCAACGACACGGTCGAGCTGGATCGCCCGAGCTCGCTCTATCGGCGCGGTCGCGACGCGATGCCCGAGCTGGACGACGTACGCTTTCGCGCACCGCGCCGCGCGCGGCGCGCCAAACCGGGCGGTAACGTCTCGCAGATGTACTACGCCCGGCGAGGCGAGATCACGGCCGAGATGGAGTTCGTTGCGCTGCGCGAGAACGTCGAACCCGCGGTCGTCCGCGCCGAGTTGGCCCGCGGACGCGCGATTTTGCCCGCGAACGTCAATCACCCCGAGAGCGAGCCGATGATCATCGGGCGCAACTTCCTGGTAAAGATCAACGCGAACATCGGCAACTCGGCGGTGAGTTCGACGATCGACGAAGAGGTCGAGAAGATGACGTGGGCAACGCGATGGGGCGCGGACACCGTGATGGACCTTTCGACCGGGAAGAACATCCACGAGACGCGCGAGTGGATTCTGCGCAACTCGCCGGTGCCGATCGGAACCGTCCCGATCTACCAGGCGCTGGAAAAGGTCGGCGGCAAAGCTGAGGAGCTTACCTGGGAGCTGTTTAGAGATACGCTGATCGAGCAGGCCGAACAGGGCGTTGACTACTTCACGATTCACGCCGGCGTCTTGTTACGCTACGTGCCGCTGACGGCCGATCGCGTCACGGGGATCGTTTCACGCGGCGGATCGATTCTGGCGAAGTGGTGCCTCGCGCACCATCGTGAGAACTTCCTGTACGAGCACTTCGAAGAGATCTGCGTGGTCATGAAGGCGTACGACGTCGCCTTTTCGCTCGGCGACGGTCTGCGACCCGGCTGCACGGCCGACGCCAACGACGCCGCTCAATTTGCCGAGCTCGAAACACTCGGCGAGCTCACCGGAATCGCTTGGCAGCACGACGTGCAGGTCATGATCGAAGGGCCGGGCCACGTGCCGATGCAGATGATCGAGGAGAACGTGCGCAAGCAGCTCGAGGTGTGCAAGGAGGCGCCGTTCTACACCTTGGGTCCGCTCGTGACCGACATCGCGCCGGGGTACGACCACATCACCAGCGCCATTGGCGCCGCGATGATCGGCTGGTACGGGACCGCCATGCTCTGCTACGTCACGCCGAAAGAGCACTTGGGACTGCCCAACAAAAAAGACGTTAAGGACGGCGTCATTGCGTATAAGATCGCGGCACATGCGGCGGATCTTGCGAAGGGACATAAAGGAGCGGCCCATTGGGATGACGTCCTCTCAAAAGCG
>JBAPZS010000271.1:0-1884 GCA_049285355.1 Candidatus Cybelea sp.
GATCTATGGTCACGTCGCCGATCGCCGCGGCGCCCTCCTTCTCAAAGACGGGATCCCAGGTCTGGCCGCCGTTGGCCGACTTCCAAACGCCGCCGCCCGCGGCGCCTACGAAGTACAGTTTGGGATCCGTTGCCGAACCCGCAACGGAGGTAACGCGTCCGCCGGCCGTCGCCGGCCCGATCTCGCGCCAGTGAATATTTGCAAACGCCGGTCCAGGCGTTGGCGTTGACGTTGGCGCCGGGGATGGCGTCGGAGAGGGCGCCGTTGCGGCCGGCGCGGTTCCGCCGGCAAAAATTGCGAGAACGGCGCAAAGCGAGAGTGTAACCAGTATGCGAAGCGTCAACTCCAAATCTCCTCGTCGTACGTTACGGTGTTCGTGCGGGTGCGGTTTCGTGTTGCGCGCGATACTTCGGAACGTTTACATGAATTGCGTACCATTGGGACCATGCGATCGCCGCGCACATCGCGACGAATAGGACCAGCAGGACGACGTAGGCGCGGCGCGAACCCACCGGCCCCATATGCGTAGGATCATCCTATGCCTCCTGGCTACGGTCTCGTTTTCGACGGGGCCGCTGCTTCTTGCCGGCCTCCCGGCGCAGGCCGCCACTCACGTCGTGCCCGCGACGCCGGTTGCGGTCGCCGTCTACGCCCGGGTGCTCAGCCGCATCAATCCGCAGATGCCGCACTGGCAAAGCCGCGACCTCGCGCGGCGCGTGCTGCTCAATGCCGAGCGGTGGCGTCTCGATGCCAACATGCTGATCGCAATCGTCACCGTCGAATCCCGCTGGCATACCCACGCCGTTTCGCGGGCGGGCGCGATCGGATTAGGTCAGTTGATGCCTGGGACGGCCGCGGATCTGGGCGTCAATCCGCGCGATCCGGTGCAGAACCTGTCCGGCGCGGCGCGCTATCTTCGGGGCTTGATGGGCCGATTTGGTACCAAGCACTACGATCTCGTCTTTGCAGCCTATAACGCCGGCCCGAAGGCCGTGACCGAATACGGCGGCATCCCGCCGTACGACGAGACGCAAAACTACGTGGTGCGCGTGCTGGCAACGTGGGAAGAGCTTTCGAAGACCGTCCATCTGCCGGCCGGCGCCTACGCCGCGATGCCGGTATACGGGCTCGATATCGACTACTGGCTGGACGCTAACTCGACCCAGTAAAGAACCCGCTCTACCGCCTCCGCAAGGCCGCTACGACCGTCGATGCGCAGCGCGATCGCGCCGGCGTTGTGCGCCGCCTCGATGTCACTCTCACGATCCCCAACCACGACACAGCAGGCCGGTTCGACGCCGAGCGCCTCCGCCGCGTCGAAAATCAGCTTGGGCGCGGGCTTACGGCACTCACAGCCGTCTTCGGGCGCGTGCGGACAGACGAAGAATCCTGCGAAGGGCCCGAGCAGCTCCTCCACGCGCCGGTTGACCGCGTCCACCGCTTCGCGCGTAATGAGCCCGCGACCGATGCCGCTCTGATTGCTGACGACCGCGAGCGGTAGGCCGGCCGCGCGCAGCCGGTCGAGCAGTGCTCGCGCGTTCGGCGCGGGTTCAACGAGCGCGGGATCGCCATTAAACGGCACGTCGACCACGAGCGTCTCGTCGCGATCGAACAATACTGCGCAGACTCGGGGTATGCCGCCTTCGCTTATTCTCAGGTTAATCGCTCAGGCGGCATACCCACTCGTCTCGTAATCGCTTACGAATCATTCGGCGAGCGGCGCTCCGACCGGAACGTAGACTTGGGCGCCGAGCTCGACGAACTCCCGCGCTTTCTCCTCCATGCCGCGCTGCGCGTATTCGCGCACCTCTTGCGTGATCTTCATCGAGCAGAAGTGCGGCCCGCACATCGAGCAGAAGTGCGCGATCTTCGCGCCGGGCGCCG
>JBAPZS010000272.1:0-5343 GCA_049285355.1 Candidatus Cybelea sp.
CGCCTTGGCTGCATCGGTAAAGAGCCCGGTCGATTCGATCGCGACGTCGACGCCGAGGTCGCGCCAGGGAAGCTTGCCGGGATCGCGTTCCGCGAAGACCCGAATTGGTCGTCCGTCGATGGTCATCTCGCCATCTCTCGAGCCGACACGCCCCCCGTACGTGCCGTAGTTGCTGTCGTACTTGAAAAGGTGCGCGCACTCTTTTGCGGGGATGAGATCGTTGACCGCGACGATCTCGATCTCCGGATGGCGCTCGAAGATCGCTTTGGTGAAGTTTCGTCCGATTCGGCCGAAGCCGTTTATTCCGATGCGCATGAGCGCGACTACCGGGCCGCTTTCGCGCTCCCCTGCAGGCCGCCGATTCGGTCGGCCAGTTTGGCCAGCGCGCCAAGCCGGCTGCTCACGGTGGGCTTACCGATAGACGGACTGCAGCGGCGCCCCAGTTCGGCGAGCGACTCCTCGGGGTGGCGTAGGCGAAGCTCGGCGACCTCGCGCAGCGGTGGCGAGAGTCGCGCAAGGCCGTAGGCATTCTGCAAGAACTCGATGACGCGCCGTTGTGCGGCGCCGGCCTGGGCGCTGCGCTGCAGGTTCGCCGCTTCGGTGTTCACCAGGCGATGGATGCGGTTCTTCGTCTCGCGCAGCGCGCGCACGTCCTCGAGCGCGAGCACGGCGCCGAAGGCGCCGATTCGCGTCAGCAGCTCCGCGATAACCTCGAAATCCTTGAGGTAGAGCACGGCGCGCCCCTTTCGCTTTGCCTGTTTTACCACGACGCCGTTGCTGCGCAGCATCCACGCTAAGCGCGTCGCCACGTTCTCGTCCCGAAGCACGAACTCGAAATGATAGCCGCGCGCTCCGGCTGCCAGCGAGCCGCAGGCGAGAAACGCGGCGCGCACTTCGACGAGCCGGTCGCACTTATGTACCGGCTTTCGGGGCATCTCGCGCAACCGCGGGGGCAGTTGCACGACGAACGTGGGAAGACGCTGCAGGCGCGTCGGCGCGCGCGTCTCGATGGGATAACGTTTGCGTTCCTCTAACAGCGACCAGAAGAGCCGGGCGACGGCGTTGCGATGGGTGACGAACTCTCCGTCGACGCTGCCATAGACCGCGAGCCCCGCCAGCAGGGCCGCGCGGCAGTGGGCTTCGTCGGGAAGTTCGCGGGCGAGCGCGTCCTTCGTATCGGCGGAGATTACAGCCACTCGGACTCGTCCTGTCGCGAACCGAGAATCTCGTACAGCTCGGCGGGTTTGGTCGCGGGCGTAACGCGCAACGGCACCTCGCGAACGCGAACCGTCACGAACTTAGTCGCGTAGTGGATCTCGAGCACATCCCCGGGCTTTACCTGGTAAGCGGGCTTGAGCAGCCGCCCCTCCCGGGTCACGCGGCCATGCTCCAACGCCTCGTGCGCCTCGCTACGCCGTTTGGCCAGGCGCGAAACCTTCATGAACTTGTCCAACCGCACCGGACCGTACTTCGCCGCCCCCGCCGATTTGTCGGGCCCCTTGTCATCCTGAGCGGAGTCGAAGGATTGACAATATCGCGATATATCGGATAAGCTGTCGTTATGTTTGACTGGGGTGCCCGCCGCCACGGTTTCCGCCGATACGGCATGCGCCGTCTGCGGCGCGGGTTTTTGAAGTTCGCTATGCTTAAACTGCTCGCCGAGGCGCCGCGCCACGGGTACGACCTGATCCGCGCGATCCGAGAGAAGGGGTGGGCCGGCGGTGCCGGCTCGGTCTATCCGATCCTTGGCGCCCTCGAGGCCGCCGGTTATATCGCCGGGCGCGACGAGGGTGATCGCCGCACGTACGAGCTCACCGAGAAAGGACGCAAGATGCTGGAGGAGCACGCGGCCGAGATCGGCCGTTTCTTTGAAAACGACGACGAGGAAGAGGGTGCGGGCGACCTGCGCGCGCACATGCGCGATTCGGCGGCTCGGTTGATGCAGGCGGTCGAGCAACTCGGCTATTCCTCGAAACCGGCGACGCTGGAGCGCGTGAGCGAACTGCTCGACAAGACGCGTAAAGAGATCTATGGAGTGCTAGCGCAAGAGTAAGGAGTTGTAGGTGGCGCAGGCGCGAGCGGCGCATCGCGGGGTCAACGTTTTCGAGGAGGGCAAGCCCATGTGGCGGATCCTCCTCGTCTTTCTCCTGCCCTTGCTTCTCAGCAACATCCTGCAGTCGGCCTCGCAGACGATGGCGAGCATCTGGATCGGGCGCTTGATCTCAACGCAGGCGCTCGGCGCAATCTCCGCCGTCTTTCCGATCATCTTTCTCCTCTTCTCATTCGTCTTCGGCGTATCGAGCGGAAGCAGCGTCTTGGTCGGGCAAGCCTTCGGCGCGCAAGATCTGCACAAGGTGAAGAAGATTGCCGGCACGGTGCTCGGCGCGGCGCTCTACCTCGGCATCATCGTCGCAGTGCTCGGCGATCTAGGCTCGCCCTACGTGTTGAAGTGGCTCGCAACGCCCGCCAACATTCTTCCGCAATCCGACGCTTATGCCCGCGTCATCTTTCTGACGATGCCGGTCTTCTTTTTTTATTTCGTTTACGTGACGATCTTGCGGGGCACGGGCGATTCGACAACGCCGTTCTATACCTTGATTATTTCGAGCCTGCTTGCCATCGTCGTAACGCCGCTCTTCATTTTAGGAACCTTTGGTCTGCCGAAGCTCGGCGTCGTGAGCGCGGCGGTCGCGGGACTCATCGCCAACTCGGCGGCGCTGGCGTGGCTGCTCTACTACCTGCATCGTCGCAACCATCCGCTGAAGTTCGATCGTGAAACGCTCTCCGACATGCTGATCGACTGGCGCATTCTCGGCTCGGTGGTCCGCATCGGGGTGCCGACCGGCATCCAAGTGATGATGGTCTCGCTGGCAGAGATCGCCGTGATCTCATTTGTGAACCGCTTCGGCTCGAGCGCGACCGCGGCGTATGGCGCCGTCAACGCGGTCGTCGGTTACGTGCAGTTTCCGGCGATCTCGATCGGCATCGCCGCCTCGATCTTCGGCGCGCAGTGCATCGGAGCGCGCCGCGAGGATAAGCTCGGCAGCGTGATTCGCTCGGCGGTCGGCTTGAACTACGTCATCGGCGGAACGATCATCGGCCTCTGCTATCTCTTCGCGTGGGTCATCTTAGGATGGTTCATTACCGATCCGCAGACGCTGCTCATCGCGCACCAGCTGCTGATGATTACGCTCTGGGGCTACTTACTCTTCGGCAACTCCGCCGTCCTTAGTGGACTTATGCGCGGCAGCGGCTCGGTACTGTGGCCGACGATCAACGGCATCTTCGCGATCTGGGCCGTCGAGGTTCCGGTGGCCTACATCTTGATGCATCGCATCGGCCTCGACGGCATCTGGCTCGGCTACCCGATCTCCTATTGTGTGGTGCTGGCGCTCCAGTTCACGTACTACGAGTTCGTCTGGAAGCGCAAGACGCACGAACGTCTGGTTTAATGCATGTCGCGTTGGACTAAGGGTTATTTACGTTTTTTCGCCTTCGGCGTGACGCACGTACCGGCGGCGCGGCAGACGAGTACCGGCGGATCGAGCACGTCGGCCGCACTCTCGCCGATCTCGGGGCGTGCCGCGATGACTTTGTGCGCCTCGAACTGCATGCGGCGTGAGGTCCGGCCGGTGCCGACGATTCGTCCTACTGCTTCGATGTAGTCGCCGGCAAAGACCGGCGCCAAGAACTCGACGCTGTCGTACGACGCAAAGAGCCCTTCGTCGCCGTCCATTCGAATGAGCAACTCGGTTGCGAGGTCGCCGAAAAGCGCGAGCATCCGCGCGCCGTCCACCAAGTTCCCGCCGTAGTGCGCGTCGTGCAAGCTCATCCGAACCCGCAACGTTACGATCAGGTCTTCGCCAGTTGCCATAGCTCCTCGAGTTCGTTAAGCGACAGATCGGAGAGACTCTTTCCCTGTTGGCTGGCGCGCTCTTCCATAAACGCAAAGCGCCGGTAAAACTTCTCGTTGGCTTCGCGCATCGCCGTCTCGGCATCGATGCCCAGCGCGCGCGAGAGATTCACGATCGTGAAGAAGACGTCGCCAAGCTCCTCACGGACGTGCGGATCGTCTTGATGCTGACGCCGGGCCTGCGCTAGCTCCGCAAGCTCCTCGGTGAGCTTGTCGAGAATGCCCTCTACGTCGGGCCAATCGAATCCGACCCGAGCCGCCTTCTCCTGCATGCGCTGCCCGCGCTGCAGCGCGCCGAGCTGCCGCGGGATGCCGTCCAGCCGGCTCTTGCGTTTGCGTCCGGTCTTTTCCAGGGCTTTGAGCTGCTCCCAGTTGCGCCACTGTGCGTCCACGTCTTCGATCACCGCATCGCCAAAGACGTGCGGGTGACGCCGCACCATCTTGTTTGAGAGCGCGTCGACCACGTCGGCGATGCCGAACTTGCCAACCTCGGTCGCGAGCTGTGCGTGAAACAGCACTTGAAGGAGCAAATCACCCAACTCTTCGCAGAGCGCGTCGAGCTGGCGCGCTTCGATCGCATCGACGACCTCAAAAGTCTCTTCGATGAGATACGGAACGAGCGTGCGGTGCGTCTGCTCGCGATCCCACGGGCATCCCATGCGTAGTCGCGCCATGATCTCGACCAGATCGTCCCACGAATAGTGGGCGGATTGCGGCGGCAGCGGCACGAGCGGCATCGTGATCGATGCGGAGAGCGTCGCGCGCGGAACGCCGGGAACGATCTGGGTGGCGACGCCCCGCGCTTCCAGGAGACGCAGTAATGGCGGAAGGCCGGCAAAATCGGAGAGCGGGTTTCCGAGCACGGCGAGTCCGAGCGCATCGCCCTCGACGCCGTGCAGCCGCTCCGCAAAGCGCTCGATCTCTTCGGTGCTGCCGCGAACGAAGAGTGCCGGATCGTCGACCAAGCCGCGAATGACCGTCACGCCGTTGCGCTCGAGATACGCGGCAAGATCGGGTGGCGCAAGTAAGGCGACGGCCTTGCCGATGGCGCGTAGCGCATCGAGGCCGCCGACGGTCAAGAGCCCGGGGTCACCGGGACCCAGACCCACGATGCGAACCAGCACGCCGCGTCCTTCGCAACCGCACGGCGGTGTCCCGGTGAGGACACCGCCGCGATGCGGTTTACGTCGAGGCGAGCGAAGCCGCTTTAGGTCTTACCGGGAAGCGGCGTCGGCGGCCCCGGCGTCGGCGTTGCGAAGAGGCCGGCGAAGTTCGGGTTGTTGGTCTTGATGTCGGCCTTCTGCGACAGCCCGAGGAGGAACGGCTGAATCAGCGGCGCCTCCTGCTGCTGTTTCAGCGTATCGATGATCTGCGGCGTCGCGCTTGCCAACGTCGCCTTCTGCCCCGGAATGCGCGCCTCGACCTTAATG
>JBAPZS010000273.1:0-6067 GCA_049285355.1 Candidatus Cybelea sp.
GTAAAGACGTACGGAACTTCGGTCGCCTTACCGTAGTGCGCCTTGGCGATAACCTCGAGTCCGATCTTGAAGCCGATCGGATCGAGCCGCACGCCGGTGAGCGCGTCGCGCCGCACGAGAAAGAAGCCGCTGGTAACGTCCTTGACGTCGGTCAGCGGCCGCGCCAGAGCGCATGCGACGCGCGATGCGATGATGCGGCGCTTCGGCCAGTTCGAAATCCCGCCGCCCGGAACGTAGCGGCTTCCGATCGCCAGCCCGAACTCGCCCGAGTCGAGCGCCTTCACCATCTCCGGCAGAGCCTTGACGTCGTGACTGAAGTCGGCATCCATCGCCCCTAACGCGACCGAATCGTTGCGTGCAATCGCCCATCCTTCGATCACGGCGCTTGAAAGCCCCAACTTTCCGCTACGGTGCAGACAGCGAACCGGCAACTCGCGCGCGAGCCGTTCGACGATCTCGCCCGTGCCGTCGGGCGAGTTGTCGTCGACGACGATGATCTCGCCGTCGAGTCCGCTCGCTTCGAAGGTCGTCTCCAGCGCACGCAGCAGTTTTTCAATGCCGCCGGCCTCGTTGTAGGTCGGAATGACGATTGAGAAGGGAAGTGCCATCCAAAGCGGTGCCTTACGACGCGACGGCGCCAATCACCGCCAACAACACGAGAGCCGCCGTATCGGTGCGAAGGACGCGTGGGCCGAGCCACAGCATCGCGGCTCCGCGATTTCTAGCGAGCTCTGCTTCCACATGGGTGAAACCACCCTCCGGCCCCACGACCACGAGAACTCGCCCGGAGGCCGGCAACTCCTCGGTAAGCCGCCGATGCAGCGGTTCGGGCGCTGCCAACTCCCACGCAAAAAGCACTCGGGCGTAGTCGCCGAAGCGCGTCAGGAGCGCTTCGAACGACGTGGGGTCGCACACGCTTGCAACGCTCTTTCGACCGGACTGCAGCGCCGCGCTGCGCGCTATCCGTTGCCAGCGCGCGGCCTTTTCCGCGCCGACGCCGCGTCCGACGCTGCGCTCGCTGTAAAACGGCAGGAAGGTCTCCACGCCCAGCTCGCTGCCTTTTTCGATGACGAAATCCATTCGATTTCGCTTGGGGACGGCTTGCGCAACGTCGATTCGCAACGCCGAACCACCGCGTTCTTCGACAATCTCTTCGAGCACCTCAGCCCTTACGACACGCCCAACCCCCGCAATAGCCGCGGTAAAGGTTCGTGTCGCCGAGTCGATCACAACGATGCGGTCGCCCGGATTCAAGCGAAGGACGTGTTCGATCTTATGTGCGTCGGCGCCGGCGATCTCAATGGTGGCGCCGATCTCCTTCGCGCCCTCGACGAAAAACCGGCGCGCCGCATTCACGCTGCTATTCCGGACGGAACGCTTCCCTCACGCGCTCGAAGAAGCTGCGGCTGTCGATGATATCGCCCCCGGCGAGCCCGTACGCTTCGAGTGCATCGCGCTGACGTTTATTCATGCGCGTCGGAACGACGACATGAACCGTTACGTGATGATCGCCGTGCTTGCCGCCGCGCACGCTGGGCATTCCCAAGCCGCGCAGCCGCAGGGTAGTTCCGGACTGCGTGCCGGGCACAACCGTCAAATCTACCACGCCGCCCAGCGACGGCGCCTGGACCGTCGCTCCCAAGGCGGCCTGTGGAAAGCTTATCGGGACGTCCACGAACGTGTCGCGGCCATTTCGGCGGAAGAGCGCGTGCGGCGCGATCGTAAAGTAGACGTAAAGATCGCCCGCCGGACCGCCGCGCATGCCGCCCTCCCCGCTGCCGGCAATGCGAACCCTCGAACCGTCCTCGACGCCGTGCGGCACGTTGACCGTCAGCCGCGTCTCGCGTTCTGCCCGGCCGCGACCGCCGCATTGTTCGCACGGATGGACAACGACGTGCCCCTCGCCGCCGCAACGCGTGCACGACGACTGCGTAACGATCTGTCCGAGCGGCGTGTGCCGCGTGGTTCGCACGATCCCGCTGCCCGCGCAACGTTCGCAGGGTGTGACGATCGTCCCGGGCGCGGCACCGCCGCCCTTACACGCATCGCACTGCGTAAGGCGATCGAAGGCGATCTCTTTACTCGTGCCGGAAAACGCCTCTTCGAGCGTTACATCGAGATCGTAACGAAGATCCGAACCGCGTTCGGGACCGGCGCGGTGCGTCTGCGGACCGCGCACACCTCCGAAGAACATATCGAAGATATCGCCGAACGCTCCGCTGCCGAAGCCGAAGTCCATCGTTGACGAACCATTGCCGACGATTCCGAAGCGATCGTACTGCGCCCGTTTCGTCGGATCGGAGAGCACCTCGTAGGCTTCGTTGATTTCTTTAAAGTGGTGTTCGGCTTTGGATTTATCGTGCGCGACGTCGGGGTGATGCTTGCGTGCGAGCGCGCGATAAGCCCGCTTGATGTCATCCTCCGAAGCGCCGCGCGCGACGCCGAGGATCTCGTAATAGTCCGTCGCCACGTTAGGAATTAGACAGGTATGTTGCGTCGGAGAGACGCTGGCTGAGCGTTTCGGCGGTCCCGGTGGCGAGGGCCAGCAATCGGGCGTACGGCATGCGTCGCGGTCCCAAGATCGAAAGCATTCCAAACGCGCTCGAGCCGAACCGGTAGGGTACCGTCACGACCGAGAGATCGGCGAGCTCCTCGCTGCCGAGCTCGTGTCCGATTTTGACGCTCGCGGCATCCGCAGTCATCGCATCGGCGACGATCTCGTAGAGCGTCTTCTGTTCTTCGACGATCCGAAGAATGGAGCGGAGCTTGCGAAGGTCGCGAAACTCCGGCTGATCGAGTAAGTTCTGCGCGCCGGCTGCGGCGATAGCCGGTTGTTCGCCCGAGCGCGCCGTAAGGCAAGCGGAGATGACGGCGCCGCGCAGATCGTCGGAGACGCCTGTCTCTTGCGCCGCGCGCGAGATCTCGCTCTCCGTTACTTCTGCCAGCGAACGATTGGCAAAGCGCGTGTTCAGTGCGTTCGAAAAACGCGTCAGATCGTCGGGGTGCACCTCGGCGCCTAGTTCGAAGAGGCTTTGCGCCGTGACCCCCAGCGACGTGACGACGATCGCCACACCGGTGTGCGGCGAGAGCCAGATCAGCTGAACGTGCTTGAAGCTCTGCGTCTCTTCTTGCGGTCTCGTAACGAACGCCAGATTATTGGAGAGCCGCCCGAGCAGGCGCGTCGTGTGGTCGATGACCTCGTCGAGCTCGCGGGAGGCGTCGTAGAGCTCATCGCGGATCCGGCGCCGGTCGTCCTCCGAGAGCTCCTCCGGCTGCATCAAGCGGTCGACGTAGGTGCGGTACCCCGCATCCGAGGGAATGCGACCCGCGGAGGTGTGCGGCTGCACGAGATACCCGCCGGCCTCCAGCTCCGCCATCTCATTCCGTACGGTTGCCGAACTGATGCCGAGGTTATACTTCTGGGTGAGAACCTGGGAACCGACCGGTTCGGCGGTGGCGATATACTCATAGACCACCGTCGCGAGGATATAGGCCTTGCGCTTATCGAGGCTGCCGCTCTCTATCACGCCCCTACTGTAGCACTCCTGGTGCACGAGTGCTAGTTGGAGGGCTACCTTGGGCCCGCTCGATTGCCTGCGCCAGTTCTTCCCAGCTCAAGCCCCCGACGGAGACGTACGAGACCACCCCGGAGCCGTCGAGGACGAGCGTGACCGGAACCTTCGAGACCGAGTAAGTGCGAAAGATCGCGCCCTGCACGTCTTCGACGATAGGCAATGCGATATCCCAATGCTCCAGGTAGCTCGAGGCAACGCCGGGCAGCTCGTCGGAGATCGTAACCACCGCGATGCTCTTACCGTAGACGTTCGTCGCGCGAACGAAATCTTTGAGTTCTTCGGTACAGACGTGGCACCACGTCGCCCAGAAATCAACGACGACGACCTTTCCGCGGAGATCGGAGAGATACGTCGTGCCGCGCGCCGTCGGGATCGCAAAGTTCGGCGGTCGAACGTTATACTCAATCGTTGCGAGTCCCGTTTGCGCGGGTGCGGTCAGCGCAGCGAGGACGAGTGCGGCCAGCATTCTAGGTACGTCAAAGATTCGGCAGGCATGACCGTGCGGCCCTCGTAAGTCGGTACGCTTATGAGCTCCGCCATCGAGGCGCTCTTTGAGGAAGGGCGCCGCTTCCCGCCCCCGCCGGAGTTCGCGGCGCAATCGAATGCTACCGCCGAGCTTTATGAGGAAGCCGAGCGCGACTACCTCGCATTTTGGGCCGGCTGGGCGCGCCGGCTCGAATGGACGCGACCGTTCACGCGGATACTCGAGTGGAACGAACCGTTTGCAAAGTGGTTTGGCGACGGGGAGCTCAACGTATCGGTCAACTGTCTCGACCGCCACGTGCGGGCGGGCCGCGGGGATAAGATCGCTTACTACTACGAAGGCGAACCGGGCGATCGCTGGACCGTCACGTATAGCGAGCTGCTCGATGCCGTCGGACGCTTCGGTAACGGCTTGCGCGCGCTGGGCATCGGCAAAGGCGATCGCGTCGCGATCTACATGCCGATGATTCCCGAGCTGCCGATCGCAATGCTGGCGTGCGCCCGGATCGGCGCCGCTCACTCGGTAATCTTCGGCGGCTTCTCGCCCGAGTCGATCGTCGACCGCGTCAACGATGCGGGCTGCGTCGCGCTCATTACCGCCGACTGCGGTTGGCGCCGCGGCGGCAAGGTTCCGCTCAAGCGCAACTGCGATATCGCGATGGAGCGCACGCCGTCGGTTCGCCGCTGTATCGTTGCGCGCCGCACCGGCGACGACGTTTTCATGCATGAGGAACGCGACGTCTGGTGGGACGAGCTCGTTGCCGGCAAATCGCCGCACTGCGAACCCGAGGCGATGAACGCCGAGGATCTGCTCTTCCTTCTTTATACGAGCGGGACGACGGCAAAGCCGAAGGGCATCAAGCACACCACCGGCGGCTACCTGACCCAAGCCGCGATGACGCACAAGCTCGTCTTCGATCTCAAGGAAGACGACGACATCTATTGGTGCACGGCCGACATCGGTTGGGTGACCGGACATTCGTACATCGTCTACGGCCCCTTGGCCAACGGCGCCACCAGCGTGCTCTACGAAGGCACGCCGGACTTCCCCGACAAGGATCGCTTTTGGGAGATCGTCGAGCGCTACCGCGTCACGATCCTTTACACCGCGCCGACGGCCATCCGGACCTTCATGAAATGGGGCTCGGAGTATCCGGCGCGGCACGATCTCTCGTCGTTGCGTTTGCTCGGCACCGTCGGCGAACCGATCAATCCCGAGGCTTGGATTTGGTATCGCGAATGGATCGGCCGCAACGCAACGCCGGTCGTCGACACGTGGTGGCAGACGGAGACGGGCGGGATCATGATCTCTCCGTTGCCCGGCGTAACGACGCTCCTCCCGGGCAGCGCGACCCGGCCGTTACCGGGCATCTTCGCGGACATCGTAAACGATCGCGGCGAGCCGGTTCCGCTTGGTGGGGGCGGTTACGCGGTGCTGACGCGACCGTGGCCCGGGATGCTGCGCGGGATTTGGGGCGACGACGAACGCTACGTGCAGACGTACTGGTCGAAGTTTGCGCACCTGTACTTTGCCGGCGACGGCGCGCGGCGCGATGCCGACGGCAACTATTGGTTCATGGGCCGCATCGACGACGTCATGAATGTCAGCGGACATCGCATCTCGACGACCGAGGTTGAGAGCGCGCTGGTCGATCATCCACAGGTCGCCGAAGCGGCGGTCTGCGGCAAGCTCGATGAGATGACCGGTCAGGCGATCTATGCGTTTGTCTCGCTCAAAGCCGGTCTGGCCGGGACGCCGGAGCTGGCCGACGAGTTGCGCGATCACGTTGCAGTAAAGCTTGGGAGGTTCACGCGCCCGAAGTACGTGACGTTCACGCAAGAGCTTCCCAAGACGCGCAGCGGCAAGATCATGCGCCGCCTGCTGCGCGACATCGCCGAAGGTCGTACGCTCGGCGACACGACGACGCTTGCCGACTCTTCCATCGTGCACGAGCTTCAAGAGCGCGCCAAGGTCCAGGGAGCCTCTGATTAATCAGGAGGAGCAACCG
>JBAPZS010000274.1:0-1889 GCA_049285355.1 Candidatus Cybelea sp.
GGCCCCAAGAACGGCGCGCGCCCGTCGGCGAGAACTTTGCCGATGATTCGGCTCTGAATAAAAAGTTGCAGCGCCTGCGTCAATCGCGCCGCCCGCTCGCGCCGTCGCTGAACCGCGTCGAGATCGCTCGGCATTAACGTGCCCTCGCGCAGTTTCGGGCCGAGGATATTGGCGGTTGCGACGGCGTCCTGAATTGCGAGATTGATGCCGACGCCGCCGATGGGAGACATCGCATGCGCGGCATCGCCGATGCAGAGCAGTCCCGGGCGGCTCCAGCGCTTTAGGCGATTCACGCGCACCGTCAGCAGCTTGACGTCGTCCCACGAGTGAAGCTCGTCAACGCGGTCCTTCAGAAAAGGGACGATCTCGCCGATCTGCCGGCGGAACTCGCCGAGTCCGCAGGCTTGAAGTTGCTCGAGCGTTCCCTTGGGAATTACGTAGGCGCACTGCCAATACTCGCCGCGATCTATCAGCGCCATGATGCGGCCGCCACGAACGTACCCGAAGGTTTCGTGTGGGTCGGCAAGATGCTTCGTAAGGCGCAGCCACAGCACGTCCATCGGAGCGCCAAGCTCGGTAACGTCGAGTCCCGCTGCCCTCCGAACGACCGACTCGCGACCGTCCGCGCCAATCGTGAGCGCGGCCCGAACGTTAAGCGGGCCGTTAGGCGTTTGCGCGCGTACGCCGGCTACGCGGCCGCTCTCCCATAGCAGGGACTCGGCGCGCGCCTGTATGCGGAGATCGAAGGTCTCGTAGCGCTTAGCCTGCTCGCCGAGAAAATTGAGAAACTCCCACTGCGGCATGAAGGCGATGAACTTGCAACGAGTCGGCAAGTGCGTGAAATCCGCGACCGTAACCACCCGGTCGCCGAGGTTGCCGGCAAGGCTCGTCACCTCTTGATGCGGGCGCGCTAAGAACGCCTCGAGCAAGCCCAGCTCCGCCATCACGTCCAACGTCGACGGATGAATCGTGTCGCCGCGAAAGTCGCGCAGAAAATCGGCGTGCTTCTCGATCAAGACGGTACGAACGCCGGCTCGCGCAAGAAGTAGTCCGGCCATCATTCCGGCCGGACCACCTCCAACTATGCAACAGTCGGCGGAGATCTCGCTCATTGAATCGCTCGGCCGTAGTAACGATAACGCGCAAACTCCGCTTCGCGCTGGTCGACGCGCGCTTGGCACGCGACGGCAATTTCGCTGATGAAGTTCTCGAGCGAGAGCGCGGCGACGCCCGGCGTCAGCGTGGCGTCGATCAACCTGCCGAAGACCTGCATCGGCAACTCGTACCCGCCCGAAAGATAGAGCGCGCATTCACCGATCTCGCCGGGGCTCGTGCCCATGATGCCCTTGAATGCCGGAAACGCGGCCGGCAGATTCGCCGCGACGAACGCGATATCGAAGACGTCGGCCTTGGCGCTCTTCTCCGCCGTAAGATGGATCGGGATCGCAACGTAGCCGACGTCCGGAAGGTGCAGGTCACCCAAGCCGACGTGCAGCGCGAAGCCGCGCCACGGCCCCTCTTGCCGGGCAATGGCACCGAGAATCTCGCCGAGCACCTGTGCCCCTTGGTCGGCGGGAAGGCGCAAGTTCCGTTCAAGTCGTACCTCCGGCACGTCTTCCTCCTTTAAGTGAGTGCGTTCGCCCCAGCCGCGAGCGCGGCCCATCGCGCGCCAGGAGAAAGGCTTGCCTAGCGAAAATCTTAGGCGCACCTAACAATGCGAGCTCTCCTTGCCAGGCCGATCGTTGCGGTCGCCGCGGTCTTTCTCATCGCGACCCTCGCCCCGGCCGTAGCGCTGGGCGACGCCGACGAAGCGCCCGCGGCTACCTCGACGGCGCTCGGATTGCAGCCACTGACCGGCGCGATCCCCGTCGCAACCGCGGAGCCGGGCG
>JBAPZS010000275.1:0-4187 GCA_049285355.1 Candidatus Cybelea sp.
GGAAGCGCCTGCCGCGCGTACCAGGTGCGCACGCGATCGAATCCGTGACCGAAACGCTCGATGATCCGCCAGGGCTTCCACTCGGAGAGCAACGCCCAACGCCCCGCAAGCGACGGCGTCACGGCAAAAGAGACGAAGAGCGAGGTCAAGGTCGCGACCGTTACGACCAGCCCGAACTCCCGCAAGAACAGGCCGACGGAGCCCGGCAGGAATGAAATCGGCGCGAAGACGACGACGATCACCAGCGTGATGACGATCGTCGCGACCCCGATCTGCGTGAGTCCGTTGATGGCGGCAACCTGCGGCGTTTCGCCTTCTTGATGGTGGCGCTCGATATTCTCCAAGACGACGATCGAGTCGTCGACGAGAATTCCGATCATTAGCGTCATCGCGAGCAGCGACACCGTGTCGAGCGTAAATCCGACCACTCGCATTGCCGCCAGCGTCACGAGAAACGAGGCCGGAACCGCGACCATGACGACGACGGCGTTTCTCCACGACCGCAGGAAGAAGAGCATAACGATGGCGGTAAAGAGGATGCCCTCGATCAGCGTACGAGTCACGCCGGAGAGCAGCTGTTTCGTGTAGGTGGACTGCACGCTGAGCACCGAAAAATTGATGTCCGGATACTGCGCGCGCAGCGAGGGCAACTCGGCGAGGACCGCATTCGAGGCCGCTACCTCGCTTGCGCCCGCCGCCTTCTGGATGTCCAGTTCCACGGTCGGCTTGCCCGAGGTATACGCGAAGACGCGCTGCGTCTCGTAGGCGTCCACGACGTTCGCGACGTCGCCGATGCGGTAGAGCCGCGGCGACGCACTCCACGGATAGACCGAGCTCGTCGAGCTCGAGCCCCCCGCGGTGGTCGTGTTCCCGAGCAATAGGCTCGCGACGGACGGAACATCGGTGATGTCGCCGCGGATGTCGAGGTTGGTTTCACGATTCGCCTGATAGACGATGCCGCCGGGCGCGCGAACGTTGTTGTTCGCCACCGCATTGATCACGTCGCTGAGCGTGAATCCCGACGATTGCAGCGCTAGCGGCTTGACGTTTACCTGAATCGAGGGGGTAACCGAGCCGTTCTCTTGCACGTACGAGACGCCCGAAACCTGTTCGATGGCGGGCACGACGTTATTCGTTACGATCGAGGAGAGCTCGCCCAGCGAGAGCGTCGCCGACGAAGCGCTCAACGAGACGACGACGGCTTCGCTGGGATTATAGATGGAGATCTGCGGCGTCGGCAGATCGCTCGGAAGCTGATGCAGCGAGTTCTGAACGCGCCCCTGCACTTGCACCAGGTCGGTGTTTTGATCGGAGGTCAGCGAAAACACCGCCACGATCGAGGCCTGACCGGGCTGAATCGAGGTTTCGATATAGCTCAAATCGGGGGCACCGGCGATCTGATCCTCGAGCGGGCGCACGATCGCGTCGCGCATTTCGGTGGTGGAGGCGCCCGAATACGTCAGCAGCACCTGGATCGAGGGGACGTCGTAGTTGGGAAGCTGCTGCTTCACGAGATTGACGCCCGCGATCGAGCCGGCCAACAGCACCAGCGACAGAAAGACGGTTACCAGCGTCGGGCGGCTGACGAAGAGGCGCGTGAGCCCCATGGGTTAGTGTCCTGCGACGGCCGCGTAGCGCGCGTTACGCGGTCCCAGCCACATGAACATCACGGGCACGAGCACGAGCGTCAGCAGCAGCGAGCTGATGAGCCCGCCGATAACGACGATGCCCAATGCCTGCCGCTGCGCCGCGCCGGGATCGAGCGCCAGCGCGATCGGCGTCATGCCGGCGATCATGGCGCACGTCGTCATGACGATCGGGCGAAAGCGCTCGCGCGCCGACTCGACCATCGCGTCTCTGCGGCTCATCCCCCGTTCCACCATATGGTTGGCGAAGTCCACGAGCAAGATGCCGTTCTTCGACGCCAGCCCGACGAGCAGCACGGTTCCGATCAGTGAAAAGAGATTGAGCTCCTGATGCGTGATGGCCAGCGCGGTCAAAGCTCCGACGGCGGCAACCGGCACGGAGAACATGATGATGAACGGAAGACGATAGCTGTCGTACAAGGCGACCATCAAGAGATAGACGAGCAGAAGCGAGAGCAGGAGGGCGATGCTCATGCCGTGGACGGTATCCGAGAGATTCTGCTGCTGTCCGGCAACGTTGGCCTTCACCGTAACGCTCGACGGCAGGTCGAGCGCCGCCAACCGCTTCACGAAGTTTCGTTGAACGATCGACTGAGCCGCGCCCGGGGCGAGATTTGATTGAACGTGAACGACGGTCTCGCGATTCGTACGCGTCATCAACGGCTCCGACGGGTCCTCGACGTAACGCGCGACGTCGCCGACGTGCGCGAGCGAGCCACCGAGCGAGCGAACGAAAATCGCGCTGACCGTCGCGAGGCTCGTCTGAAAAACCCGCGGATAGAGCACTTGAACGTACTTCGTACCGCGCGTGGTGTTGAACTGCGTCGCGAGCGTCCCGCCGAAGGCCGCGCGAATCGCGCCAGCTGCCTGTCCGATGTTAATCCCGAGCACGCGCGCCCGGTCGCGGTCAAAGTAGATGTCGACCTGAGGCGCCAAACGCTCCGCGGAACCGTTCACGTTGGCCGTGCCGGGCGTCTCGCTCAGCGCCTGCGCGACCTTGGCCGCGTAGATTTCCGGCCGGTCGTCCGTCGAGGAGACGAGATAATCGATCGGTTGTGCGTTGCCGCCCCCGGTGCCGGTCGCCGGAATGGAGACGACGGTTGCGGTCGGCGCCGCCTCGCGCGCGATTCGTCCTAGAATCGGCGCCCAGAAGTCCGTCGAGTGATGCCGGTTGGCTTTTAGGAAAACGTGAATCTGCCCGACCGATCCCTGCGCGATCAGTCCACCGAAGTTCGACTGCGTTCCGCCGGCGAGACCGGTCTGCGAATCGATGTCGGGCAGCTTGGCGAACTTGGCGGCGATTGCCGCGATTGCCGCGTTCACCGTCGCGAGCGGCGTTCCGGTTGGGAACGTGGTCTGCACGAAGATCTCGCCGCGATCCGTCGGCGGAATGAACTCGAACCCAACGGCACCCAGCGGCACGAGCAGCCCCGCGAGCAGCACGGCGACGCCGCTGATGACCACTACCGGCACGGGACGGCGCAGCGCCCACGGCAACGCGCGATGCGCGTACCATTGGCGTAAGCTTTCGAAGCCCTCGGCGAATCGTTCGATCGGCTTGGGCGCCTTCCAGCGCGACAACAGCGACCAGTTCCCCGCTAACGCCGGCGTTATCGTGAACGAGATGAACAGCGAGGTCAGCGTCGCGACTACGACCACCAGTGCGAACTCGGACAAGAACCGTCCGACCGTTCCGGGAAGGAATGCGATCGGCAGAAAGACCACGACGTCGACCAACGTGATAACGATCGCTGCCGGTCCTATCTGCGTGCGACCCTTGATGGCCGCCTCCTTAGGCCACTCGCCGTTCTGGTGGTGCCGCTCGACGTTTTCGAGAACGACGATCGAATCATCCACGAGAATTCCAATTATGAGCGTCATCGCAAGCAACGAAACGGTGTCTATCGTGAAGTTGACGAGCTTCATCGCAGCGAGCGTCACGCAGAGCGACGCCGGGATCGCGATCAGCACGACTACCGCATTGCGCCACGATCGCAGAAAGAAGAGCATTACGAACGCGGTGATGGCAATCGCCGCGATGAGCGTGCGAAAAACTCCCCAGATCTGCTGCTTGGTGTAAGCGGCCTGATTGTTTAGCAGCTTAAAATCGATCGCGGGATACGTGCGCTCGATCCCCGGCAGCGCACCCAAGACGTTCTGCGCGGCGGTTACTTCGCTCGCGTCGGTCGACTTCTGAACGCTTAGCGAGATCGTCGGCACCGTTCCGACGTAGCTGTACTGACGTTGCGGCTCGAAGGAATCGGTAACGCCGGAGACGTCGCTGATGCGAATCACTCGCGCCGATGCGGTCCACGGATTCACGCTCGAGAGCGAGAGCCCGGCGTAACCGCCGGCACCCGTGGGCGGCGCTCCTGCGCTCTGCGATTGCGCGGGCGCCGCGCTTGCTGAAGGGGCCGGAACTTTGACCGCGAGGTTCGATTGCACCGTTTGTGAGAAAACGGGCAGTGGGCTCGGCGTAACGATTGCGGTCGTCGCCGGCGGCACCGTCGGGCCGGGTGCGGGCGACGCGAGCGCCGATGC
>JBAPZS010000276.1:0-2069 GCA_049285355.1 Candidatus Cybelea sp.
GCGCAGCCCGGCGATGACGTCTTGCCGCCCTTCGAAAGAGACGCCCGCGAGCTTTGTATGAAAGCGCGGTGCGTCGTCGATGGTTGCGTAGATATCGTGCAGATAATCATCGCTGCGGGCAAAAACCCGCTCGACAAAGGTCTCCGTCGCATTTGCGGGCGGCGAGAGAACGCCGAACGAAGCGAGGAGCGCCTCGAACGCGGCCTCCGATGCGGTCGGCGCGGGCAGCGCCTTAGGGCGCGCCGCCCTCGCGATGTTCCGCGGGCTCTTCGAGGTTGAGGGAGATCTCTTCGTGGCCTTGTTCGAGCGCGGCATCGTGCAGACCGGATACTTGCGCATCCAGCGGATCGATTGCCTCTTCGCCGCCGACCAACGGCTCCTCAACGGCAACCGCGCCGGTTTCGTCGGTCCGACGCTTACGATAGCGCTGCGGCGCTACCGGCGAGACGGCACGTGCCTCCTTCGCCTTCTGCCGGCGTTCGCGGCGCGCGGCAACGATATCCTCGCGCGCGACGCCGCTGCGGCTCTGCGACGAGGTTGCCTCGGCCCGCGAACGCGCGGAGACGGTGCGATCTTGCGTGAGGCCCGCCCGTCGGCGCTTAGCCGCCGCCTCCATCTGTCGCTTGCGGAAGACCAAGACCAGCGGTGCCGAGAAAAAGATCGAATGGTATCCGCCCGAACAGATGCCGACGAGCAAGGCGAAAGCGAAGTTCTTGAGGCTCGCGCCGCCCAGGGCTAAGAGCGCCACTAGCGTGATCACGACGGTCGCCAGCGTGTTGAACGAGCGCGTCATCGTCTGTTTGATCGACTCGTTCACGATGACGTCGTAGGCCTGACCAGCCATCAGCTTCGTGTTCTCTCGAATTCGATCGAGGATGACGATCGTGTCCATGACCGAGTAGCCGATGACCGTCAGAACGGCGGCCAGGAACGCGTCGTCGGCGCGGCGGTCGGCGAGCGCATAGATGCCGACCATCATGGCGGCGTCGCGCAGCAGCGCGATGACCGTCACCAGACCGAAGATGTAGTTCCAGCCGAACCGGAAGGCGATGTAGACGAACTGGATCGTCAGCGCGATAACCAGCGCCCACAGCGCGTTGATCAGATATTCGCGCCCCAACGAGGGTCCGACGGCGGTAATCTGCGAGGCCGCGCGATCGACCGGCGCAACGGTGTTGAGCGCGTTCCAGACTGGCGCCGAGTCGTTGGCGTACGCGGTCTGCGTCTGGATGACAAAGCCCTTGCCGTCGGTTCCAGCGGTCGTTACGGACTCTTCCGTTAGACCGAGCGAGGCGAGCGCGGCTTTCACCTTATCGGTGGTGGTCGGCGTCTTGAACTGCACGGCGATATCGGTACCGCCGGTGAACGAGAGACCCAAGCGCAGCATGCGCGAGGGCTGGAAGCCGTTGCCGCCCGCGAAGCCGTGGTAGATCATCGCGCCCAAGCCGAGCGCGATGACGAGATACGAGATCCTCGAGACGATCTTGAACCAGCCGACGATGTTCCAGTTTAGACGGCGAAAGAGCATCGGCTACGCCCCGGCCTTCGCGAAGATGCCGAGATCGGCGCGCTTGACGCCGTAGAGCTCCGGCTCGGTCAACACGTTGTTGTCCACCAGGACGTCTACGAAGAAGCGCGTGATGAAGACGGCGGTGATCAGCGAGACGACGGTGCCCCAGAAGAGCGTGAAGGCGAAGCCTTTGACGGTGCCCGTGCCGAGCATGTAGAGCACGCCCGCGCCGACGATCGTGGTGAAGTGGCTATCGAAGACGGCCGAGAAGGCGCGCTGGAAGCCGACGCGGACGGCCGCGCGCATGGTCTTGCCGTTCCAGAGCTCCTCTTTGATGCGCTCGAAGATCAGGACGTTGGCGTCAACCGCCATGCCGATCGAGAGCACGAAACCGGCGATGCCCGGGAGCGTCAGCGTTGCGTGCGAGAGCGCGAGAATGGCCATCATCACGAGCACGTAGATCGCGAGCGCAAAGTCTGCCAGAAGGCCCGGCAGGCGATAGACGACGATCATGAAGATCAGAACGAGCCCGAGACCGAGCGCGGCGGCGCGCATGGAC
>JBAPZS010000277.1:0-8062 GCA_049285355.1 Candidatus Cybelea sp.
CAGTAATACCGTCGGAACGAACCCAACGACGTAGAGCAGCATCTTTCCGCCGAGCGAGGCGGCGGCATAGAGTCCGGCTTCGTGCGGAGCGAAATAATGCTTCACCAAAACGACGTCGGCCGAACCCATCAAGGCAATCGCTATGGTTGCGGCGGCCGCACCGGCACCGGCGTTGAGGATGCGGCGCCAATCGTAGCGCACCGAATGCGGCTCCGAGACGGAGTATCGCCGTTTCAATCTGCGCGCCAGGTAAATCAGCGCGCAGAGCGGGCCTAGAAAGAATCCAAGCATCGCACCGCCGAGTTTGAGGCCGATGGCGATAAGAGTGACGATGCCGACGACCTTCGCAACGCCTTCGGCGGCAGTCGAGAAGCTGTATCCGACAAAGTCTTGCGTTCCCTGCGCGATCGCGCGCAGCGCATTGAGCGAGAGCGCGCTCCCCGCAAGCAGCCCAACGAACGGAACCGACCATACCGGCACGTGCAAGAAACGCGCAAACGGAAACGCGCCGAGCGTCGCCACGACGAGATAGATCACGCCCAGCTTGAGAAAGCCGGCCGCAATACTATCGGTTAGGCCGCGGAGGTGACCGTCGTCGCGGAGGGCGCGAAATTCGGCGGCGAGCTGCGCGACGACCGGTGCGACAAAAGCGGCAGGAAGCGACGCGATCAGCGCGGCGTTAATGAGGGCATAGAGTCCGCCGTATTCCGTGACGCCGAGCTTGCGGCTCGCGACGGCGTGTGCGATGAAGCCGGAGACGTTGAGCACCATCCCAGCGGCAAAGACGAGAAGGCTCTGCTTGACCATGGCGCTCGTACGTAATCGATCGAGTCCGCGCCGCAATGTGAACGTACCCGGTGGACTCACACTGCCGTTCATAGAACCGTCGTTCTCATGAAGGTCGAGCTTTTACCTCTTGCCGGAGCTTTGATGCTGACGCCACGCGTCTTTACAGACGAGCGAGGCTCGTTTCGTGAACTCTTCTCGTTCGACCGGTATCGCGAATACGGCATCCGAGATGCGTTCGTACAGGATAACTCTTCGCTCTCGCGCCGTAACGTCTTGCGCGGGCTGCACGGCGACGCGCGCATGGCCAAACTCGTCTCGGTGGTACGCGGCAGCGCGTATGACGTCATCGTAGACGCGCGAAACGGGAGCGCGACCTACGGACGTTGGCACGCCGCGGCGTTAACGGCCGCCAACGCAAGGCAGATCTACCTCCCGGCCGGCTTCCTCCACGGCTTTCTGGCGCTCGAAGACGAGACGATTCTCTGGTACAAACAGAGCGCGGCGTACGACCCCCGAAGCGAGACAGGCGTCGCCTGGGACGACCCGGACTTGGGGATCGAGTGGCCGCTCGGTGACGCCGCTCCCATTCTCTCCCCCCGGGACGCCGCTAACCCGCCGTTCCGTTCGGCGTAACAAACCCGGGGCAGCCTAGGTAGAAGCGGCCAAAGGAACCGAATCGGAGGGGGGATGGCATTCCGTGATCAGAGCGACGAGGCTCTGGTGCATCGAGTGCGCTCCGGGGAGAGGGAGGTCTTCGGCGTGCTCGTCGATCGCTACAAGCGGGGTATAGCAAACTTCATCGGCGCAACCGTTCGCAACTCGTACGAGACTGCGGACCTGTCGCAGGAGACGTTTTTGCGAGCGTATGCGCATCTGAATACCTTCAATCCGCAACTGGGAAAGTTTTCGACCTGGATCTATCAGATTGCGCGCAACGTCATTCGCACCCATTTAGCGAAATCACAGCGCGCCCCCCAAGTTGCGGAGCTCCCGCAAGAGCAGACGCTCGAGACGTCGCTCGCGGACCCATCGCCACACGCGGATCCGGCCGGCGGACTGCTGCGCCAAGAGGCCGAGCGCGAGCTGCGTGCCGCGCTCGCGGAGCTTCCCGAGCGCACCCGAAACGTCCTAGCCCTCCGGTACTTCGACAACATGGAGTATCAGACGATCGCGAGCACGCTGGGACTCTCGCTCGGAAACGTCAAGACGTTGATCCATCGCGGAAAGATCGCGCTCACGAAAAAGATGCGCGAACGTGAAGCGCGCGCGATCGACGAGCGGGCGCGTACGCCACAGAAAGGAGCCGCGCATGCGTTGCTCCTCGTGTGAGCCGCTGCTCGCCGCATATCTCGAAACGGCGCTGCGCCGCCGGCAGATGCGCGATGTGGCGCTCCATCTGCGAAGCTGCGGCGACTGCGACTCCCTCATGAACGAGCTGCGCATCGTCGATGCGCTGCTCACTACCGCGCGATCGCCCGGCAGCGTCGGCTCGGATTTCACGGCGGCAATCGTTTCGGCAACGCGCAGAGCGCAGCCGCACCGCGCCAAACGCCTTCCCCTCTGGCTTCCGCTGCTGGCCTATCTCGCCATTGCATGGGCCCTCGTCGCCGGGATAGCGATGCGCGGCCACCAAACGGCGCGCGTTTTGAGCGAGCTCGGCACATCGGGGCGAAGCGGCTTGGCAACGTTCGGTGGGGCACTTCGGGAAATCGCTCCCGTGAGCGTCACCGCCGCCGCGGCCGTCACCGTCGTGCTGCTCGTGGATCTCTTCTTGGTCGCAATCATCTTCTTCGGCTATCGCCGGCTGCGTCCGATGCTGGCCGTCTATCTCGCACGAGGACCGCATTCGTGACGCTACGCTTGGCGATTATCGCCGGAATTTTGTTCGCTGGGCTGGCTCTCCCGGCACGGCCGGCGCTGGCCGACACTCGGGCCATCTACCACGGCGGGACGTACTTCGGCTCCGTCGTCGTGGAACCCGGACAGGTCGTTGACGGAGACCTCAACGTAATTTTCGGCGACGCGACCATCGCGGGCGTCGTCGATGGCGACGTCAACGTCGTCGGCGGCAGTTACGACCCGCGTCCGGGCGGGCTCGTAACCGGGGAGGTCCACGACGTCGGCGCCCCGCTAACGCAGGCGATCGTTCCGTGGGCACCGAGCGATATCGGCTACAGCCCGTTCGTTCCCGATCACCGCCTGCTCTGGCGGCTCTCGTGGAATCTGCTGGCACTGCTCGTCTTTTTGATCTTCCCGCTGCGCACCAGGATGGTTTTAGACCGGCTGGAGCGCCATCCGGGGCTCTCGGTGGCCGCCGGCTTGATCGGCTGCGTCGCGGTGATCCCGCTGGCGGTGCTCCTGGCGATCACGATCTTGCTCATTCCCTTGATCGCGCTCGAGATGGTCTTTCTGCTCGCAAGCGCCTTCCTCGGTACCGCCGCGCTGGCGTTACTTATCGGACGACGGCTCTGCGAGCTGATCTCCCCGGCGACGACGCCCTCGCCGCTGTTGGCACTGGTCGTCGGCATCGCCCTTATCACCGCCGCCGAGCTGGTGCCGGTCCTCGGCACCCTCGTCCTGATGCTCGTCGGGCTCATCGGCTTGGGGGCGACGATCCTGTCCTTTGCCGGAGAATCGCTCAGCGCTCCGGTAAACCGGCCGCCAATAAGCGGACCGCCGATGACCGCCGGCTAAAAGAAGCCGGCATGTCGACCATCTCGCGAGCCGCAAAGTTCGCCGAGCGCACCACGCATCTGCGTGCCTCGACGATTCGCGAGATGCTCAAGGTCACGCAGCAGCCCGACGTCATCTCCTTTGGCGGCGGTCTGCCGGCACCCGAGCTGTTTCCAACTCAGGGAATCGTAGATGCCGTCGGCGTCGTCATGGCGCGGTGCGGGCCCGCGGCGCTTCAATACAGCGTGACCGAGGGCATCCCCGAGATGCGGCGCTGGGTCGCGCAGCGATTGAGCGGGCGCTTCGACCGCGCTTTCGACCCGGACCACGTAACGATCGTCAACGGTTCACAGCAGGGTCTCGATTTGCTCGGGAAAGTCTTTCTCGATCCCGGCGATCACGTGGTGCTCGAGGATCCCACGTACCTTGGCGCGATTCAGGCTTTCGATGCCTACCAAGCGCGCTATCTCACCGTCGACACCGACGAAGACGGGTTGATCCCCGAGTCACTCGAGCGCGTGCTCGAACATGCCGATCCCTTTCCAAAGCTGCTCTACCTCGTTCCGAACTTTCAGAACCCGACGGGCCGCACGCTTTCGAGAAGGCGGCGCGAAAGCGTCGTGCGGATCTGCGAAGCGTTCGGGCTGCCAATCGTCGAGGACGACCCCTACTGCGAACTGCGATTCGAGGGTAGCGACTTGCCGTCGCTGATATCGCACGAAACTTCGATACCGATCATCTACTCGGGCACCGGAAGCAAGATCGTATCCCCCGGCATGCGCGTGGCGTGGCTCGTCATTCCCGACGAGGAAATTCGCGAAAAGATCGTGCTGGCCAAGCAAGGCGCCGACCTCCACAGCGGAACCTTCGCCCAGTACGTCTTCCATCAATACGTCAGCGACTCCGAGGCTTTCAACGCGCACGTGCGCAGGATCGCGGCGACCTACGCCCGCCGCTGCGGCGTCATGGCCGAGGCCCTCGCGGAATACATGCCGGAAGGTGTGCGCTTCACACGGCCATCCGGCGGGATGTTTCTCTGGGTGACGGTTCCCGAAGTCGACACGACGCAGCTGTTGCGCATCTGCGCCGAATCGAAAGTCGTCTTCGTGCCGGGCGTCAGTTTTTATTCGGGACGCGACGTTCACGACGGCATGCGCCTCAACTTCTCCAACGCTTCGGAGAAGAATATTCACGTCGGCGTCGAACGGCTCGGCGACGCAATCAAATTTTACAAAGCCTAAAGGAGCCGGTACGCGTGGCAACAGGGTTGGTCATTGGCATCTTCTCCGAAACGGACGCGAAGGCGCTCGAGGACGCGCTGAAGGCGCAGCAGATTGACGTAAGCAAGGTCAAGGTTTTTGCCAGCGACGGAGCCGAATCCAAATCTTCGCCCATGCGCTTCGTCAACGTCGTCCACTCGGAGACGCTATCGCCCGAGATGACCGAAGGCACGGGCGTCATGCAGGACTTTGGAACCGCGGTTCCCGGACTTGGCGACCGCGCCGAGCGGTCGGGCCCCATCTACTCCTTCGAGGAGGGGGACGAGGGCAAACACTACCTGGCGGATTACCCCGTTCCCGACGACGAGGTCGAGAACTTCGACGATGCGATCACCGACGGCCGCGCGGTGGTGCTCTACCCGGACGCCGGTGCCGACGCGCCGAAGATCGCCGCTGCCTTCGAGGCGGCGGGACTGCATAACGTTCGTTCGTACTGAGGACTTTTAGAAAAACGCTCAAGCGCGGTCTTGCTGCGACGGTGCTCGCCCTTTGTGGCTGCACCTCGACCCACTTCGACTACGCACATCTTCCCGCAGGCTACGGCTGGCGCGCGGTCTACGATTCCTCAAGCCATGCGGTCGTCTTCTACGGCCGCGATCCGTATTCTAGAGAGACGGTCTACGTCGGCCCCGACGGTCAGTTCTACATCTTCGATCACCCCGGAGAGATTCGGCGCGATGACCTAAAGCGGGAATGGACGCCGCACGACGCCTCGTCGCTATGAGTCGCGGGTCGAGCCTACGATGCGCGCCGGAACGCCGGCGACGATAGCAAAGGCGGGAACGTCGCGCGTAACGACCGCGCCGGCGCCAATAAGGGCATGCTCCCCGATCGTGAGGTTCGGCAGAATCGTCGCGTTGCTGCCGATCGACGCGCCGCGGCAGATACGCGTCGGCAGCACCTTCCAGTCGGCCTGGGTCTGCAGGGAGCCATCGGCGTTCGCCGCCCTCGGATAGAGATCGTTGGTAAAGATCACGCCGTGCCCGACGAAAACCTCATCTTCGATCTCCACGCCTTCACAGATGAAGGTATGCGACGATATCTTGCAGCGCTTACCGACAACGGCGTTCTTCTGAATTTCGACGAAGGCGCCGATCTTCGTCTCGTCACCGATGCGGCAACCGTAGAGATTGACGAGCTCTCGATGGAAGATCGAAACGTTCGCCCCTAACACGACGTGCGCGTCAATCGGCACGGCGAGATCCCCACTCCAACCGCTCGAAGGCCACGATCGCCGCCTGCCGCCAGAACTCGAATCCGAAAACGGCGCTCAAAAACGGATGATAGAGCCATTCCGAGCGGCGGTCGCGCACCAAACCGTACGCCGCCGCGACCGCGGGCAAGGCAAAGCTGATCGAGTAAAAGGGCCAAAGGTAGGCTCGTAAACGCTGGGCGCGGCTGCTGGCACGCAGGCGTTCCCAGACGGGCAACCCGGAATCGGTCATGCGCGCACGAAAGCGCGGCCCGAACTTTCGCAGAGCATCGCCGATGTCTTTCACCGTGTGGTGCTCCACGCCGGCGCGCGCAACGAACGCGATGTCGCGGCCCTGCGAAACGAGTTCCTCGACGGGCGTTAGGTCGTATTCAGCGGTGCCCGACGGCTTTCGATAGGGCAATCGAACGGCGAAGGCCTGTGCCAGCGCGAGCAGCGGCATCGGGCCGCGCGTGAAATCGTACACGACGTAGTCGTCGGTACGCCGCTTTACCGGATAGGTTCGCGAGTACGAAGCGGGCGAGGCGGCACCCCCGTAGACGAAGTGGTTGAACGGATCGGTGAAGGCGTTGAAATACTGCGTCGTCGCGCCATCCCGCGCCGTGCTCACCACGGCCGGAAAGGCTGCGGCGATTTCGGGATCCTCGAACGGACGAGCTAGCCGCGCGAGGAAATCTTCGTCGCTAAAAGCATTGTCGGCGGCCATAACGATGGCAACGTCACCGCTCGCCTTCTCAAAGAGCAATCCGACGCCGGGTTCGGCGCGGCGCACCGGATTGTGGAAGACGGAGGCACCGAATGACTGCGCGATGGCGACGGTCTCATCCGTCGAGCCGCCGTCCGCAACGAGCACCTCGACCAGGTCGCTCGGATAGTTCTGACGCCGGATCGACTCCAGCATCGCCGGAAGCCGCGCCGCTTCGTTCAGCGCCGGCGAGAGCACGGAGAAGCGCAAACCTTGCGTCGCGACCATCAACGTAGTTCTACCTTTGCGCCGTCGAGTTCGGCCGAACGAAAAGCGGCTTCGATCACACGCACCACGCCGGCGCCGAACTCGCCGCCGGAACGCGGCGGCGTACCGCTTCGAATGGCCTCGGCAAAATCTCCAACGAGCTTCCCGAGCGCTTCGCGATTATCTACCAACGGAACGTGCAGATCCCCCAAGCGATAGGAGACCATCTGCTGCGCGAGCGTCGCGCTCGACGGGTTTGCAACGACGCCTTTGTCGTAGATATAGATCTTCTCCGTCGGCTCGACGTCATCCCAAACCGCCATCTTGAGGCTGCCGGAGATCATGGTACGACGCACCTTCACCGGCGAGAGCCAGCTCAAGTGCACGTGCGCGAGCGAGCCCTGCGGATACCACATCGTTAGAAAGGCGACGTCCGGCGTCTTTTCGTGAACGCAGGCCCCGACCTGCAGCGCGACCGAGCTCGGGAGCTCGCCCAAAATGTAGTTGGTTATCGAAACGTCGTGCGGCGCCAGATCCCATACGACATTGCTCTCCTGAAAGAGTCCGAGATTCACGCGAACGGAATCGATGTAGTAGACCTTGCCCAGCGCGCCGCTTTCGCGTAGCGATCGCAGTTTCTCTACCGATCCGGTGTACAAAAAAGTGTGATCGGTCATCAAGCAAACGCGGGCATCCCGCGCTCGCGCACACAGATCCTCGGCGTCCGTAAAGCGCTCCGCTAGCGGTTTTTCGACCAGCACGTGCTTGCCCGCGGCGATCGCCCGCGTCGCAAGCTCGTAGTGCGTGCGGGGCGGAGTCGCTAACGCGATTGCATCGACCGTAGGATCGGCAAGCACGGGTTCGATATCGGTGAGTCCCGCGACGGCGGGATACAATCGCAAGAGGCGCTCGAGCCGCGAGCGATCTCGCTCGACGACGCAGCGAACCGTCCACTCTTCGGAGGCGTAAAAGTTTCGGACCAGATTGGGTCCCCAATAACCCGCTCCGACCACGGCTACTCCGAGTGGCGCGCGCTTCACGACGTTGCTCCGCTAAGAAAAGTAAGGGACCTCTGATTAATCCCATGTACCGATCGTTTGGACCGCAAAGCCGCAATCTGCGTTGTCGAAAGCTCGGTTACATACTCCGTTGAGT
>JBAPZS010000278.1:0-3043 GCA_049285355.1 Candidatus Cybelea sp.
GGCCATGCGCGCTACACCACCGACGTGCCCCCGCCTGAAGGGATGCTGCATCTCAAAGTGTTGCGTTCGCCGCATGCGCACGCGCGCATCAAAGCGATCGACAAATCCAAAACGTTGGCGATTCCCGGGGTAGTCGACGTCTTCACTTGGGAAGACGTGCCGCGCCAACGCTACACGACGGCGATTCACGAAGACAATCGAGTCGATCCCGACGACACCTACGTGCTCGACAACGTCGCGCGCTTCGTCGGTCAGCGCATCGCGGCCGTCGTGGCCGATACCGAAGCGGCGGCCGAAGAGGGCGTTCGCAAACTACACGTAGAGTACGAAATTCTGCCGGCCGTCTTCGACCCAGAGGACGCAATGCTGCCGGGCGCGCCGCAACTCCACGACAAAGGCGACTTCTCGCGTGCGATGCATCCCGAACAAAATATCTTCCTCGAGATGCATGGGGAAACGGGCAGCGTGCAAGCCGGCTTCGCGCAGGCCGACGCCATCTACGAGGAGACGTACTTTGCACCGCGTCAGCAGCACGTCCATCTCGAAACGATGCAGGCAATCAGCTGGAAGGGCGATGACGGGCGCTACCACATTCGTACCAGCGTCCAGGGGCCGTTCATCGTAAAATCCAAGCTCTGCTTCATCTTCGGACTGAATCTCGCCGACTTGCACGTCTTTTGCGAACGTGTCGGCGGCGGCTTTGGCGGCAAGCAAGACATGATGAGCGAAGATTTGCCGCTGCTCGCGACGCTCAAGACCGGCCGTCCAGTCAAGTGGGAGTTCACGCGCGAAGAGCAGTTTATCGGGGCAACGACCAAGCATCCGATGAAGGTTCACCTCAAGCTCGGCGCGACCAAAGGCGGCACGCTCACGGCGATTCAGTATCGCGTCGTCTCCAATACCGGCGCGTACGGCAATCACGGCGGCGAAACGTTGGCCAACGGAATGTCGGGCCCTTGGGCGATTTACAAGTGTCCCAACAAAAAGGGCGACGGATATGCCGTCTACACCAACACGCACTGCGGCGGCGGCTTTCGCGGCTACGGTACCTCGCAGACGACCTTTGCCATGGAGTCGGCTCTCGACGAGCTTGCGCATCTGCTCGGCATCGATCCGATCGAGTTCCGGCGCAAAAACGTAATTGGTCCCAACGACAACATGGAAGCTGCCTGGCGTGAAGCCACCGATCTCACCATGGGCAGCTACGGGCTCGATCAGTGCATCGATGCTATCGAGAAAGCGCTGCGGAGCGGAAAGGGCAACTCCAAGCCGGAGGGCGAGCATTGGCTCGAAGGCAGCGGCATGGCGATCTCCTCACTCGATTGCGTACCGCCCACCGAGCAGCGTTCGGGAGCCGAGATCGAGCTGCTCGAGGACGGAGGCTACCATTTCGCCGTCGGCTCGACCGAGATCGGGAACGGTTTGGTCACCGCCCAACAGCAAATAGTCGCACAGATCATGGGATGCTCGACGTCGCGCATTTCATTGCTGAACGCCGACACTGACAAAACGCCGTATGACAGTGGGACCTTCGCCAGCGTCGGGATGATGGTGCCGACCAAAGCAGTGGAGAACGCCGCGAACGCCCTACGCGACAAGATTCTCGATTACGCCAGCCGCACGACGGGCGAAAAACTCGAGCATTGCCGAATCGTGGACGACAAGGTCGTCTGCGGGCGCACCAAGATTCCCTTAGTCGAGCTCTATGCCAAAGGCACGAAGGATGGCGTGGAGTTTACCGCCTTTCGTAAAGCCTATGGCTCGCCGCGCACCGTCGCGTTCATGGCCTACGGCGTGCGTTTAGCCGTTCACCAGATCACCGGTGAGATCGTCATTCTCTACAGCGCCGAAGCCGTCGATGCCGGCGTGGTGATCAATCCGCATCAATTGCGTGGCCAGGTCGTGGGCGGGGTCGTGATGGGCGTCGGTAATGCGCTGCAAGAAAAAATGGTCTACAACGAGGCCGGCGCCGTGATCAATCCGACCTTGCGAAACTACCGGATTCCGGCGATTGCCGATGCCCCGGAAACCGACGTGTTCTTTGCCGACACGTACGACAAGATCGGACCGCTCGGCGCCAAATCAATCGCCGAAAATACCAACAATCCGGTTCCGCCCGCAATCGGGAACGCCTTACGCGTTGCGACCGGCATTCGGTTCACTACGTTGCCGTTTACCGAGGATCGCATCTTCGAAAAACTGCAAGAGGCTGCGGGTATGGAGAAGACGCCGGCATAGCGTGGTTTACGTTGTACTCGCAGCCGGTTCGTCCAGCCGCATGGGGTTCGATAAGGCGACCGCGCCGGTCGGTTCGCAGGCGCCGCTGCAAAGGGTTGCGCGCGCGCTGGAGCATCGGCCGGCCGTCGTCGTCGTTCCGGGCCGGCTCGCGCAGATTGCGACGACGATGATGCCGGGAGCGCGCGTCGTCGTTAACGACGAACCCTCGCGAGGCATGACGCAGTCGCTGCGATTGGCGCTTGGGGTGATTCCAGCCGCCGAATCGTTTGGCGTATTGCTCGCCGACATGCCAGCAATGACCGCCGAAACGATCCGTCGGACGGAATCGGCGCTTGGAACGGACGCCGATGTCGCTTACCCCGTGAGCGCCGGCGGCATTGCCGGGCATCCGGTGCTGTTCGCGGCGCGGGCGCGCGCCGTCATCGAAGCCTTACCCGACGGCGACCTGCTGCGCTTAGCGCGCGACGATGCGACGTTTCGGCGCGCGACGTGGATTTGTACCGACTCATCGGCGTTTCTCGACCTCGACGTGCCGGCGCAATGGGAAGCGTTTTCCGATGCGTGAGCTCTACGCGGCGATCGCGGCGCGCCTGTACGGCGGAGCGCCGTTCGCCGTCGCCACGTTGGTGGGAGCGCGCAATGCCACGCCCGCGCCGCTCGGTACGTCGCTGATCGTCGACGCCGACGGCAGCTTCGCCGGCAACATCGGCGCGGGTTGTCACGAAGGCGAGATCGTCGAGGCAGCCCGCGCGGCATTACGTGACGGCGCGACGCGTACGCTCGAGTTCGACATGAGTGACGAGCT
>JBAPZS010000279.1:0-6036 GCA_049285355.1 Candidatus Cybelea sp.
GAAGGAGCAGGGGCGCAAAACGATCCTGGTGCGTACCGAGACGACGCCCGACGACGTACACGGGATGATCGCCGCGGAGGGAATCCTTACGCAAAAGGGCGGGGCCACCTCGCATGCTGCGGTCGTAGCGCGCGGCATGGGCAAGCCATGCGTCGCCGGTTGCGAAGCGATTCGCATCGATCTGCAGAATAGGCGCGCGAACGTCAACGGTACGGAGCTGCGCGAGGGCGATTGGATCACGATCGACGGGACCACCGGCAACGTCGCGATCGGCGAGTTGCGCTTGATACCGCCGCCGTCGCAGTTGCCGGGGTGGCTGGCAACCTTTCTCTCGTGGGCCGACGAGTTGCGCCGCATGCAGGTGTGGGCCAACGCCGACACGCCCGACGATGCGGCGAAGGCGCGCGAGCTCGGCGCGCAGGGCATCGGGCTCTGCCGCACCGAGCACATGTTTATGCAGCCCGAGCGGTTGCCGATCGTCCATGCGATGATTCTCGCGAACAGTGCGGCGGAGCGCGGAAAGGCGCTCGAGAAGCTGCTGCCGTTCCAACGCGACGACTTCGGGGGCATTTTGGCGGCGATGCAGGGCCTGCCGGTGACGATTCGGCTGCTCGATCCGCCGCTGCACGAGTTTCTGCCGTCGCTCGAACAGCTGCTCGTCGAAACGACCGAGCTGCGTCTCACGCAAGGGATCGAATCGGAAGAGTATCGCACAAAGGAGGCGATGCTGCGGCGCGTGCAGCAGCTGCACGAACAGAATCCGATGCTTGGCTTGCGCGTCTGCCGTCTAGGCATCGTCTTTCCGGAGATCTACGAGATGCAGGTGCGCGCGATCTTCGAAGCGGCCTGCGAGCTGCGCCGCCGCGGGATGGACGTGCGGCCGGACGTGATGATTCCCGGCGTCGGCACGAAGGAAGAGATGCAGACGACGCGCGAGGCGGCGAAGCGAGTCGCCGACGAGACGCTCGCGCGCGAGAACGTCGCACTCACCTATCACATCGGCACGATGATCGAACTTCCGCGCGCCTGCATCGTGGCCGGCGAGCTCGCGAAAGAGGCCGAGTTCTTCTCGTTCGGCACCAACGATCTCACGCAGACGACCTACGGCTACAGCCGCGACGACGCCGAGGGATCCTTCATTCCGGTCTATCTCGAGAAGCACATTCTAAAGGAAGATCCGTTCCAAGTGCTCGACCGTCGCGGCGTCGGCCATTTGATGCAAGAGGCGGTGACATCGGGGCGCGCAGCCCGCGCCGACCTCAAGATCGGCATCTGTGGCGAACACGGCGGCGAGCCGAGCAGCGTCGCGTTTTGCGATGCGCTGGGTCTCGATTACGTCTCGTGTTCGCCCTATCGGGTTCCCATCGCGCGCCTCGCGGCCGCACAATCGGCGATCGGAGCTATATCCTAGGCCAAGGCGCTCCGTCTTACAAACAACTTCCGCCAGTACGCCTTGCCGCTCAGCTTGGCGATCACATCGGAGGCTTCACGCGCATCCACCGGACCGTTTGGGCCGTCAACCAAGACGGTGTGCGCCTCGCCGATCCCCAGTGGAAGCCGGTGCCGAAGCTGCGACTGCGAGTCGGCCCAGACGTTCGCCGCGCCATAGCGCTCGCGAAGCTCCGCTTCGCGGGCCTGGAACGCACTGAGGTCGCGCTCGCCGTTGAATTCGGCGGCCAGCGCGTAGGGTCGCACGCGGTTGCGTAATGCGTACGCCGCCTCGCTCCGTGAGTCGTCGAGCGCGTTGAGCACGTGAAAGTCGTCCCACCGCAAGAACTCACCGATGGGATCGAGCGTGCGGGGATTCGGCCACAGTTCCCGCAGCACGTCGTGCAGGATGTGCTCGAACATGCGTGTCGTGTGATGGAAGTAGACGGAGGCGAACATCATGTAGCGCGCCATCACGAAGGACTCCAGCGCGACGACGCCGCGGCGATCGATGCCGACCGCCGTGCGCCCGCCGTGCGAGAGGATGCGCAGCGAACCGAGAAGTTGCTCTGCGTCGTAACGGCCGCTCGCCACGCCCGTGAAGTAGGCATCGCGCAGCAAATAGTCCATGCGGTCGGCATCCAGATTCGGCCCGCTCACCACCTCGCGCAGCGCCGGATACCGGCTGCGGGGATCCGAGACGATCAACCCGAGCAAGTCGTCGCGCTCCACCTCGAGTGCAGCGATCCCTTCGGCAACGTCGGGCAGCGCCAAAATCTCGGCAGTACGCTCTTCGTGCGCAACCCCGAGCACGGCTTCGCACGAGTGGCTGAATGGGCCGTGGCCGACGTCGTGCAGCAGCAGCGCCGCGCGTACGAGGCGTCGCTGATAAGCCAGGTCATTTTCGTCGCCGAAGAGATGCCGGCCGTGTCGCGTCAGTTCGTCGAACGCGCGCGTCCCGATCGCGAGCGCCCCGAGCGCGTGCGAAAAGCGGGAGTGCTCGGCCGAAGGAAACGCGAGGTACGCGAGTCCCAACTGACGCAACCGGCGCAGACGCTGCATTACCGGCAGATCGAGCAGTCGCGCTTCGGCTGTGGATAACTCGATGAAGTGATGGATCGGATCGAAGATGCGCTTCACGCAAGAATTGCTTCCGCTTACGCCGCGCAATCTCCGTTCGTGGACTCGCCGACGGAGTATGACGCCCAAGCGCGAACTGTTCTCGATGGGGAGCGGGAACGGTTGAAATACGATCAGGGAGCGCTTCGCGAGATCCGCGCGCGAATCGACATCGCAAGCTTTATCGGACAGTACGTGCCGCTACGCAAGCGGGGCAACGACTTGGTCGGCCTCTGCCCGTTTCACTCCGAGAAGACGCCGTCTTTCCACGTTCATCCCGATCGCGGCTTCTTCAAATGCTTCGGCTGCGGCGCCGGCGGCGATGTGATCACGTTCGTCCAAAGGTTGGAGGGGGCCGGTTTCGGCGACGCCGTGCGCGCATTGGCGGCCAAGGCCGGCATCGAGCTCGAGCCCGAGAATCCGCGGGCGTCCCGCGCGCGCAGCGAACGAGAGGCGATCTACGAAGCCAATCGCGTAGCGGCCGAATACTTCGCGCGCATGCTCGCGGGCGAGCGCGGGACCGCCGCGCGAGCCTACTGCGCGAAGCGCGGCTTCTCCGAAGCGACGATCGAGCGCTTCGGCCTCGGCTTCGCCCCCGATTCCTGGAGCGGTTTGGTTACCGAGCTGGAACGCCACGGCGTCGAGCTACTTCTCGCGGCGACCGCCGGATTGGTCAAGCCGGGTCAGCGCGGTTTCTACGACTTCTATCGCGACCGGCTGATGGTGCCGACCTATGCGACGACGGGTGAGGTCCTCGCCTTCGGCGGCCGTACGCTCGGCGAGGGCGAGCCGAAGTACCTCAACACCGCCACGACACCCGTCTACACCAAAGGCCATCATCTCTTCGCGCTCAATCTCGCGCGTCGCGCGGCGCGCACCGATCGCACGCTGATCGTCGTCGAGGGTTACCTCGACTGCATCGCCTTGCATCAGGCCGGCTTCGAGAACGCGGTTGCGGCGCTCGGAACGTCGTTCACCGTCGAGCAGGCGGCCGAGCTGCGAAAGTACGCCGAGTATATCTATCTGTGCTTCGACGGCGACGCGGCGGGCAGCGGGGCCGCAACCAAAGCGATCGACATAGCGTCTAAGATATTCGAGAACAGCGGATCATCGGTCCGCATCGTTCTGCTTCCCCCCGGAGAGGATCCCGACTCATTCGTTCGTGCTCACGGCGCCGCCGAGTTTCGCGCGCTGCTCGATGCCGCGAAGCCCGCGATCGCATTTCGCATCGACTCTGAGGTCGAGCAGTTGCGCGCCGGTTTCGAGTCGCCCGCACGAATCGCCCCGAAGGCCGAAGCGCTGATCCGAAGATTAGCGCCGCGTGAGGAATGGGACCGTTGGCGGGTATACGTCGCAAATCGGTTGCAGGTGAACGTGGACGACCTTCGGAATAGCCGCTTCCTCGCCGATGGCGCAAACTTCGCACCACGACATGCGCTGCCGGAAACGCGTCACGTCAGCACTTCGGTCGAGCCCCTCTCCTTTGAACGCGAGGTCGTGGGAATTCTGCTCGAAGAGCCGTCGCTGGCCTCCGAGTACGGCGACCGCATCGCAGCAGCGCGCTTCCGCAATGAGGTGTACGGGCGGATCTACGAGCGTATCGTGGCAGCGGGCGGGGCGCTGCAGTCAACGGCCGACGTGTTCGGGCTCTTCGCCGAGGACCAAGGGCTCCTCGACGTGGTTGCCGAGCTAGGGCGGCGCGACCGCAGCTCCGCCGTGCGGTATGGCGACTCGCACGAGCGGCGCGCGCATTTGGAACGGGTAATCGAGCGGCTGCGACGAGATGAGGAGAAAGAACGTTATCAGGAGGTATCGCACCTCATCGACGCTCGCCTCGCCAACGGAGAGGCCGTCTCGGAGGAACTGCGCGGAGAGTTCGAAACGCTCGTCGCTAAGCTGAAGCGATGAGCCGCAAAAATGACAACAGAGAGGAGGTGACAACCAAATAATGGCCCGCAAGAAGGGAGCGACCCAAGTCGCAGAGCCGGCGCCGCCGCCGACACTGGAGGAGCTGAAGAAGAAGCTTCTGGCGCGCGGCAAGACCCAGGGATCGCTGACATACGAGGAGATCAACACGACCTTTGAGGTGCTCGAAGAGGTTACGCCCGAGCAGCTCGACGAGTTTTTTGAAGAGATTACCGCAGCCGGAATCGAGATCGTCGACGAAGCGAAAGACGAAAAGCCCGAGTCAGACCGCGAGGAAGAGGTCGAGGAGACGATCGCCGATGGGCTCTCTCTCGACGACCCCGTGCGGATGTATCTCAAGGAGATCGGCCGGGTTCCGCTGCTCTCGATGGAGCAAGAGAAGTCGCTGGCGATGCGCATCGAGGCCGGCGAGCTCGAGGGCCGCCGCAACGGCGCCGCCGACTCGAAGGTCGTCGATTCGGGCGAAGAGGCGAAGCGGCAGCTGACCGAGGCGAATCTGCGCCTCGTCGTCTCGATCGCCAAGAAGTACGTCGGCCGCGGCATGCTCTTCTTGGACCTCATTCAGGAAGGCAATCTCGGGCTGATTCGCGCCGTCGAGAAGTTCGACTATCGCAAAGGCTATAAGTTCTCGACCTACGCGACCTGGTGGATTCGCCAAGCGATCACCCGCGCGCTCGCCGATCAGGCGCGGACGATTCGCATCCCCGTGCATATGGTCGAGACGATCAATCGTTTGATCAAAGTCTCCCGTCAGCTCCTCCAGGAGCTCGGTCGCGAGCCGTCGGTCGAAGAGATCGCCGAATCGATGGGTCTCACGCCTGAGAAGGTCCGCGAGGTCATGAAGATCTCGCAAGAGCCGATCTCGCTCGAGACGCCGATCGGCGAAGAAGAAGACTCGCATCTCGGAGACTTCATCGAGGACCAGGAGGCCGTTGCGCCCGCCGAGGCCGCCTCGGTCATGCTGCTCAAAGAGAAGATGCAGGACGTGCTGCAGAATCTCACCGATCGCGAGCGCAAGGTGCTCGTTCTGCGCTTCGGGCTGGAAGACGGCCATCAGCGGACGCTCGAAGAGGTCGGCCAAGAGTTCGGCGTCACCCGCGAACGCATCCGGCAGATCGAGGCGAAGGCGTTGCGCAAGCTTCGTCACCCGTCGCGCGGTAAAGCGTTAAAGGATTATTGGACTAACGAATAAGCCCGGGGTTCGAAGATGCTTCTAAAATTGACCTTAGCCGCGGTCGTGGCGATCGTAACGCCCACCGCCCCGCCGTCGCCCGGCCAGCGCGAGCTGCCGACGATTATTACCGTCATCTCGTCGCCGTACTGCAACTCGCTGGCCGACCACTTCAACGGCGCGATGTTGCCGATGCTAGCCAACGATCGCGTACTGGAAAGCACGGGCACCCAGCTCGATGACCTGACCGTTCTGTTCCATCAGACCAACTACGTGCAACAGTACCTGGAGGTTCGCGACAACATCCGGCGCGAGGAGCTTACGCTCAACAAGTCGCTCGCCGGCATCCAGCGCGACATCGTGGCCCTGCGCGACGGGGCGAAGCTCACGAC
>JBAPZS010000280.1:0-2141 GCA_049285355.1 Candidatus Cybelea sp.
GGTATGGGAAGGGGATCATCTGGATCGTCGCGGGCTCTAACCAGATCGAGGAGTTCAAGGTCCCCCAGACGCCGATCAAGACGTTGTCTGACGACTTCTCTTTTTCATCCAGCTGCGCCATGGATACCAGCGGCGACCTTGCGGTCGGGAACTTAGATGGCGGCCAGGTCATCGTCTTTAAGAATGCGAGCGGCTCGGGCACCGTTTACAACACGCCGTTGGACGAAGAGTTCTTCGATGGCTACGACAACCAGGGTAATCTCTTCGCCGACGGCTTTACCCGCGACCGCTCGGGCTTCGCGCTCGTCGAGCTCCCGAACGGGAGCAGTACGTTCAAAACGATCACCACGAGCAACTCGGTGGGGTTCCCCGGCTCCGTGCAGTGGGACGGTACCTACGTCACCGTCTTCGATCAGGATGCGGACGCGCTCTATCAATACACCGTCAGCGGAACGACGGCGACGTTGAAGGGCACGGTAACGGTCTCGGGTGCCGGCGACTGCGCGCAGACCTGGATCGTTAAGGGCCTTATCTATTGCGGAGATGCGACTAACGGCGACGGCGAGGTTTTCAATTACCCGGGCGGCGGTTCAGCTATCGCAACGTTTACGGGCAACTTTGACGTGCCGCTCGGCGTGACGGCAGCGAGGAGATAATCTGCGTCGGTTGCGACGTCGAGAAGGGTCTGTCATTCAACTTCTGCCGTCGGTTGATTGGGCAGCGACCCCCGCCGGCCCACAATCGTCGTGGCCGCAGAGTTTGCGAACGGCGCTGAGTATCTGCTTGGATTCGCGCTTTCCGATCGTCATTTTCTGGGGTCCCGAACTGATTCAATTCTATAACGACGCGTACGCCGCCACGATTCTGCGCGAAAAGCATCCCGCCCTCGGTCACCGTGCGCAGGACTGCTGGGCCGAAATATGGACGCGCATAAAACCGCTGCTCGACAGCGTGATCAACGACGGAATCGCGACGTATTCGGAGGACCTCTATCTCCCAGTTATTACCGGCGGCGTTGCGGAAGAACGTTATTTTACATTTTCATACAGCCCGATTCGCACCGAGGACGGCATCGGCGGCGTTTTTTGCGCCGTAACTGAAACGACCGCGCGTATCCTGCGCGAGCGCGAAGCGGAGCAGCGAGCGCAAGCGCTCGCGGAGCTCGACAAAGCCAAGACGTCGTTTTTCAGCAACATTAGCCACGAATTCCGAACGCCGCTGACCCTGATGCTGGGCCCCCTGGAGGAAACACTTGCGCGCCCCCACATCGCCGGCGACGATCGCCGCCAGCTCACAATCGCGCACCGCAACTGCCTGCGCTTGCTAAAGCTTGTCAACGCGCTGCTCGATTTCACCCGTGCTGAGGCCGGGCACCTCGATGCCTCCTACGAGCCGACCGACTTAGCGCGGATCACAGCTGACGTAGCGAGCAATTTCCGCTCAGCCTGCGAGCACGCGGGCCTTTTGCTCGTGGTCGACTGCCGAGCGCTTTCACAGCCGGTTTTCGTCGATCCGTCGATGTGGGAAACGATCGTCCTTAACCTGGTATCGAACGCATTCAAGTTCACCTTGCACGGCTCGATTACCGTCATCGTTGGAGAAGAGGGAAAAGAGGCGCTGCTGACCGTCGCCGATACCGGCACAGGCATCCCCGAAAGAGATCTGCCGCATATCTTCGATCGGTTTTATCGAAGCGAAGCGACGCTGGGGAGGACGCACGAGGGTTCGGGTATCGGCTTGGCACTGGTGAACGGTCTGGTCGCGCTGCACGGCGGCAGCATTGAGGCGACAAGCTCGGTCACAGAGGGAACGACCGTCACCGTGCACATTCCCTTCGGCAAGCGTCATTTGCCGACCGACCGCATCCGCGCGACAACGCATGCAACGGCCTCGTCGCCGCACAAGGAGGCCTTCGTCCAGGAAGCGTTGCACTGGCTACCGGATTCGCAGGTGGAAACGCACGTCGCTTCTATTGCGGCGGAGCGCGAGAAGCGACCGCGAGTCTTACTAGTCGACGACAACGCCGACATGCGAGATTACATACGCCGCCTCGTTTCGGAGATGTATCTGGTAGACACGGCGTCCGATGGGGAAAGCGCGCTGCAATCCATCGAGCGTAATTTGCCGGATTTGGTGCTGAG
>JBAPZS010000281.1:0-2758 GCA_049285355.1 Candidatus Cybelea sp.
GGATTTCAGGGAGGTCACACGGATGTTCCCGCCCGATCGCGTGAGGATCGAGGTTTATGCCTTCGCGCAGGGACCATTTGCCGACCGCGATATTCGCATCAAGAGCAAGTACACGCTTTGACAAGGAAGCCGGGCGCTCTCTAAGCCGTCGCTCAGGCCTATATGATAAAGCTTAGAGGCAGATGGCCGCTCTGCGCTTCGATGGCATAACTAAGCGTTACGGAGCTCGAACCGTAGTGGACGATGTCTCGCTTTGCGTCGCGAGCGCGGACATCGTTGCGCTCGCCGGAGTGAACGGTAGCGGAAAGACCACGCTGTACAGGATCGCGGCCGGCTTCGTCCGGCAAGACGCCGGCGACGTCCTTATGGAACGCGCCTCGGGAACGCTCGACCTTTCGGCGCTGGCTCCGACGGAGCGGGTCCGCAGTGGCCTCCGATATGTCCCGCAGGATCGACGCGTGCTTCGCGATCTTTCCACCGTCGAGAACTTACGGTTGGCGGCAAAAGATTGCGACGACGTCTTCGAAGTCATCGCGGAGCTCCGGTTAGGAGTGCTGCTTCAAAAGCGGCCGAACCGAATGACGGCGGCAGAGCGCGGCTTTTTGCTCTTGACGATCGCGCGCGCTGCACGTCCGGCCTTCGTTATTGTCGACGAGCCGTTTGCCGGGCTCGACCGTTCGCAACGCGCGCATTGTATAGCCATCCTCAGATACCTCAGCGAGAGCGGCATGGGCGTTTTGCTCACCGACCACGACGGCCGGGCCCTGCTCGACGTCGCAACCACCGTTCACATCATCCAGCGCGGCCGCATTGTCTATTCAGACGATGCGAGGTCCGCCGCCTTGTCGGCGGTAGCGCGGCGGCTTTATTTTCGAGCAAATGCCTAACCCGCTAGCGCGCTATGTCACGCTGACGTACGCGAAGTATTTCGCTCTGCTGTTTGTGCCGTTCGCCGTCGCCGTGCTTCCCGTGTGGATAAACTTCGGTATTGCGTACCTCGTGATCTTGCCGCTCGCTGTGGTAGATATTACCGCCTTTGCAGCCGCGCTGCTGTTGTTCTCCAGCAGAGGAGAACTCGAAACGTTGCAGGCGTATGGCGTTCCGGAACGGTCGGTCGGGAGACCGCTCGCCCTTGCGACGTGCGCTCCGTTGGCGGCGTTCTCGGCCGCGGCCATTCCGTTATCCGGCGACCCTGTGAGTGCGCTGCTGTTCGGAGCGATTGGGCTGACCGCAACAATCTCCGTCCCGCTCGTCGTCGTTCGCCGATGTTGGAGCCGGCGCAGTTCGCCCTCCTGGTTTTCATAGATTCTTCACTTTCTCAAACCATGCTAGCTACCGTGCGCTACGTGATCGTGACCACGGCTTCACTGCTATTGCTAGCGGCGTGCCAAGCGACGAGGACGGCCCCGCCGTTGAACGCAGTGCAAACTCTCGAGCGGCCGCCGGCCGTGAGCGCGACCTTCTCAAGCCCCAAGGCATCCGATGGGAAAGGGCCGCCATCCGAAACCTGGATATTTGCCTCTAACGGCGAGGTCGGTAACGTCGACGTTTATAGTGCGAAAACGCTTAAGATGATTTCGGAGTGTTCTTGCACCGGCGTCGGCCTTGCAGTCGACCCGGGCTCCGGCGACTTAGCCGTTGGTACGAAATCGGCGACGGTTACCGTTTGGCATGTGAAGAGTAAGCAGATCACGCTGTTTGCCACGCTGAAGCTGTCACAAGGTCCGTATGCGATAGGGCTCGCCTTCGATAGGAAAGGCGGCTTGTACGCCGCTAACGCCGGCGACAATGTCATCGACTTCTTTAAGTCAACCGAGATCGAGGCCGGCGGCGGAGGCCCCACTCGCACGCTCGTCACGTCGAACTTGAACGACGTACTGTATTTAGCCGCCGATGCGCGCAATCTGCTGGCTGACGGCTACAACAGCAGCGGCCAACCGATCCTGGTCGCCGTAAACAAGCGTACGGGCGCCGATACGATTCTTCAGACAATCGAGTCCGGTTATTTGCCCGAAGGCATCCTGTTCGATCGTCAGGAGAACCTCATCCTAAATACCGCCGGCAGCAATAACACGCTCGCCGTATTCAAAAGGCCTTGGAACGGATCTCCCACGTCAACGTTCATTTACGGCTCGGGTGCCGAAAATGGCTACTACACCGGAATTTCGTTGAATAGATCGCAAAGCACGCTTTGGGCAGCCAGCTTTTATCTGCCGGAACAGTCGCAAGGCTTCGGCAGCGTGCAGGCCAATAGCTACCCCTTGGGAAGCGTGGGACGTTCTTCGGTTGGTATCGAGTCGGAATTCTACGATAGCATTGCCGTTGACCCTCAGGCCAAGTGAGGCGGTAGCACTAAAAGGGGAGGAGTTCGCCCGCCGTCAAACCGCATAATCATCTGCCTGGAGAAAGTCAGCTTACTTGCGACGCGCGTCTAGGATAGCAAGGCTTCTAAAGCGTTGCCGCGTGCGGAACGCTGGCCGGTCATGCCCTGACGTATATTCTCAAAGGCCGGGCGATGGATGACGGCCGCCACGGCTACTTTTCACCGTTGCTTGCTATTGCGATCGCCTCGGTGTTGCTTTGCAGCATCGTCGCGGTAGTGCGGCTGGCAACCGCGCCCCGCAGTCGCACGGTGCGGCAAGCGCGGTCCTCCCTCGCCTTTTGCGTTTGGCTCGCGACGCTGCAAGTCGCCGGTTTCGCTGCGCTCGAGTTCGTCGAGGGCAATGCGCCCGACGTCATCGGCTGCGGCATCGAGGTA
>JBAPZS010000282.1:0-1797 GCA_049285355.1 Candidatus Cybelea sp.
CCGTGTTACCGGTCGTTGTCCCGGTGACGATGTAAGGAATGCGAAGCTCCGCGCTGGCGCGCGTTGCCGCCTCGGCGATCGAGGATGCGATCGTCGGGGCGAAGTTCTCCAGCCGGCGATCGCGCAAAAGCGCGTGGGGGTAGTGCCGCTCGACTTCGCGCGCGATCTGGGCCATCGTGCGGACGGCCTCCGTCGGAAAGGCGCCGATTGCCGTCTCGCCGGAGAGCATTACGGCATCCGTTCCATCCAGGATCGCATTGGCAACGTCCGTAGCCTCCGCGCGTGTCGGCCGCGGCGCGACGATCATCGACTCGAGCATTTGGGTCGCCGTCACGACCGGTTTGCTGGCCCGGTTACACTTTGCGATGATCTCTTTTTGAATGATCGGTACGGTCTCGATCGGCACCTCGATCCCCAAATCGCCGCGCGCGACCATAACTCCATCTGAGGCGGCGATGATGCTCTCGAGCTCGACGAGCGCTTCGTGCTTTTCGATCTTGGCGATGACGGGTACGCGCCGTCCCCGTTGCGCGATGAACGACTTGACGCGCTCCACGTCTTCGGCCGAGCGCACGAACGAGATCGCAACGTAATCCACGTTGTGCTCGAGTCCGAAGGCGAGAAACTCGAGGTCGCGCGGCGTTACCGATGGAATGTTGAGCGATCCGTCGGAATAGTTGATTCCCTGAGCGGGTCGAAGGTCGCCGCCGAACTCCACCGTCGTCTCGATGTCTTCGGCACTCTTCCCGACGATGAGCAGCGCGATCTGTCCGTCTTGAAGATAAATTCGCTTGCCGACCTCGACATCGGCGGGCAGATCGCGATACGACGTGCTAACCCGGTCGCTGGTTCCGCTCACCGGCTCGGTTGTAATGATGAAGCGCGCGCCGCGCTCGAGCCGCACGGACGGAACGTCGCCGGCAAGCGGTCCAGTGCGAACTTTTGGTCCGGGTAAATCTTGCAGCAGCGCGGTGTGAATGCCCAGCTCCTGTGAGATCTCTCGTGCGGCGCGAATGACCGATGCATGCTCTTCCGGAGTTCCATGCGAGAAGTTGAGGCGCAACACGTTGGCGCCGGATAAGAAGAGCGAGCGAAGGATCGCCGGATCGCGGGACGCAGGGCCGACCGTCGCAACAATCTTCGTGCGTTTCTGAAGAATCGCTTCCATGGATGTGGTCAGCCCTTGTGCCTCGGCGTCGGCAGGCTCCTGCGTTCGCCTAAGCGCAGTTAAACAGGGACGTGATTTTGCAGCGAGATCCGCGAGACCGCCGTTATCAGGAACGGCTGGCGGGAAGCTTCGTCGCATCGCTCCTGATCCACACCGTGCTTGCCGCGCTGCTCTTCACGGTGCTCGTAAGCTCGTCGGAGCAAGGCGCGAACGAGAACGTGCAGGGCGGCGAAGTGATAACGCTTTCACGCACGTCGCCGGCCGTGGTTGCCAACCAACCGGCAGCAACTCGCGCGGTTCTCCCCGTGCCCCGCGTTCGCGAGATCGCACCGTTGCAGCACGCTCCGCTGACCGCGCCGCTCTCGCAACGCTTGCCGACTAATCGTCACGAACTGGCCAAGTCCGCGCCGTCGGCGCCGCCGAATCCCCGCCCGATTCCGCAATCAACCCCGCAACCAAACCCCCAGCCGACGCAGAACGTCTTTGAGACTCAACCGAGCGCGCAGATGCCGGCTGCCCCGGTGAGCGTGCCCACCGTCGGACCGATCGCCGTAGCCGTGAAACCACCCCCGACGCTCGCGCCCTCGCCGGCGCCGTCGCGCGCTCCGCTGCCGCGCGCTACGCCGAGG
>JBAPZS010000283.1:0-2820 GCA_049285355.1 Candidatus Cybelea sp.
ATCGTGAGCAAACAGGTTCCCTATACCGACGATATCAATTTACCCGGCTACGGCGATTCGCTCGTGCCCGATACGCAGGCGCGCGAGCAGCTCGTCAGCTCGATGCTGACCGCCCCGGTTGCGCCGGAGCCGTCGCCCGACGCACTGGCGCTGGCCGCGATTCCCGCGGGCACGTTGCGCGTTGACGTCGAGAACGGCAGCTCGGTCGCCGGCGCCGCCCATCGCGTTGCCGCCACGCTCAAACACGCGGGCTTTACGATCGGTCAGGTCGGCAATGCGGATCGTTCAACCTACGGCGCGACGGAGATCCACGAGCACTCCGCCGTCACCTTCGCCGGCGCGCGCGTGCGCTTGGCGTTGCCCAGGAACGTGCATAGCGCGGCCGTGATCTCGGATCCCGCGCCCAGCGCCTCGCCCGACCAAACCGATGCGTCGGTAAGCGACGTCACGGTGATCGTCGGCAACGATCTGGCGAATAGCGCGCAACTGCTCTCGCAAGACCATCCATAGAAAACTGCAGTCGACTAGGGTGAAGATCGGCATTGCAATCGTCGTCGCGATCGGTTTGATCGCCGGCGCCTGGCGCGTGGTCGTGCACAAGAGTAACCTGACGCCGGCGCTCGTAACGCCGGCGACCAACGTGCATCTTGAGTTCTCCGACGACGTCGTCGCGCGGCTCTACCGCGTGACCCACGAGCTGCCCGAGGATCGCTCGGGCCGTCCGCGCCTCATCGCGCTAACGTTCGATGACGGACCCTATCCGATCTTCACGCCGATGCTGCTCGACGTATTGCACGATCTGCGCGTGCCCGCCACGTTCTTCTTAATCGGACGCGACGCGCTCGAATGGCCGGAGCTGACGCGCCGCATCGAGAGCGACGGCAACGAGATCGCCGACCACACTTACACGCATCCGAATCTCGATCAAGAGACCCCGGTCGAAGTGCGCAAGGAGATTCTCGAAGGTCGCGACGCACTCTGGCAGCTCAGCCACGATCCGGCCGTCAGGGTCTTGATGCGTCCGCCGCACGGCCGTTACACCGAGCGAACGTTGCAGATTGCGCAAGGTCTTGGCTATTCGGTCGTGCTTTGGACCGACGACAGCGGGGACTGGCGCACGATCACCGTGGACGCACTCGAACACCATCTGCTTGCGCACGCCACCGCGCCCGAGATCGTGCTGCTGCACAGCGGCAAGCTCGCCACGATTGAGGCGTTACCCTACGTCGTCGACCGTTTCCGCAAGGCGGGGTACCGGTTCGTTACGGTCGGGGAGCTGCTCAAGCTGGTGCAGACCACCGATCTCAACCATCCTTTAAGAAAAGCGGTTACTTAAGATGCCGCGGCAGATCATCGACGTGGAGTCGAGCCGGCCGGCCTACGAGCGCCGGCGGATGCGCCGGCTCGTCGTTGCCGCTCTACTCCTTGCGATATTTGTAGCCGCCGTTTGGTTCCTTGCCTCTCGCGCGCGTAGCGAGGAAAGTCACGCCGCTGCGGGAACCCAGGAGAAAGCATGCTGTCTAAGCTCACCATAGGTTTTCTCATTCTCTCAATGACTGCCGCGATCGTCGCGTGCAGCAATCTTGGTATGACGACCGGCCAGAACGTCGGACCGAACTTTCCATCGAAGACGCTCTACGCGAGCAACAGCAATCAGAACGCGCTAAGCATTTACTCAAACGGTACGAGCGAGTCGAAGCTCGGCGGCGGCCCCGCCTATCAAATCGGCGGAGCGAACACGAGCCTAAACGGGCCGCAGTACCTCGCCTTCGACCGCGTCGGGCGACTTTGGGTCACCAATTACAATCCGAGCACCAAGAAAGCGCTCTTGATCGAGTTTGCGGCGCTGGCAACCGGTGACGTCAATCCTTTGAACTCCGTCGCGATTAATGGCCATCCGCGCGGCATCGCCTTTACGCCGAAGTATCCGAGTCCGCAGCCCTCGGGCTCCATCGGGCCGCCAGGCGCGATCATGGCGATCGCCGACGTCGACCCGACCATAATCTATCCCAGCCGCATTCTTCTGTACACTGCCGGCAGCTTCACGCCGTACCAGAGCATCGCCGGGCCAAAACCGAACTTAAATCTGCCCGGCGGCGTCGACATCGACGCGAGCGGCCACGTCTACGTCGCGAACATTCAAGGGCGAAGAGTCGATCAGTTCGTGCTGCCGACACCTTCGCCGAGCCCCAAACCTACGCCGACTCCCAAACCGACGCCGACACCGAAACCGACGCCAACCGGCTCGCCGAGCCCGTCGCCGTCGCCGTCGCCGACGCCGACGCCAGTCAACATCACGCCGCGCTTCTCGATTACCGGTAAGAACGGCGTGGTCACCCCCACGGGCGTTGCGGTGGATAAGAGCGGCAACATCTATATCGTGGATCAGGGTCGTCCGAATGCCAGCTGCTCCGCCCCCCCGTCGCGAAACGTATCACCTGCGATCTTAGTCTTCCCGCCGTATAATAAGAAGATTCCGTACACGAAGCCGATCTACACCATTCAGGGTTGCAAAACGAAGCTCAACGCGCCGACCGACATCAAGGTCGACTCCGGCGGCGTGATCTACGTCGCCGACTCGACCCAGGGCGGGGCCGGGATCATCTACATCTTCGCGGCCGGGTCGCACGGGAACACCGCGCCCAATAATTACACGTCGCCGGGCACCGTAACTGGATTGGGACTGAATCCGTAGAAGTTAACCGGCCCCCATGGCATTCATCAAGAACCTAGTAGACGGCAACGAACGAGAGGTAGGGCGCCTGCGCCGCACCGCGCGCGCCGTCAATCTCTTCGACGCCGAGTTCTCGGCGATGAGCG
>JBAPZS010000284.1:0-2559 GCA_049285355.1 Candidatus Cybelea sp.
GGACGTAACGCCGATCGTCGGTCACTCGTCCGATGACGACGGCGCGGGCGTTATAGGCGACATCGGGCAGCGAAAACTCTTCGTTGTAGATGCGCAGCAGCTCCGGCACGAAATCCGGCGGAACGACCCACAGCAATCGCTCCTGCGTCTCGCCGACGGCGACTACTTCGGGCGCCATCCCGTCGACTGCGACGTTAACCCTGTCGAGCTCGATGCACGCGCCGTAGCCGCCGTTTCCGGTGATCTCTGCCGAGCAGCCCATGATTCCGCCGGCGCCGAGATCCTTGAAGGCAGCGGCGATCTTGCGTTCGCGCAGCCGGGCGAAGACGCGATAGCTGGCGCGCATCAGGACGTTCTTGAGAAACGGATCGGGGACTTGAACGGCGCCCTTGTTGGTCTCGGCGTCCCGCGCGTCCAGCGTTAGCGACGAAAAGGAGGCTCCACCAAAGCCGCTGGGATCGGTCGCCTTCCCGACGAGCACGATCTCCCAGCCCTCGCCGCCTTTCGGAACGTAGGAGTGAATGACGTCGCTCTCTTTGACGATGCCCAGTGCAACGACGTTAACCAAAGCGTTCTCGTCGAATCCGCCATCGAAGTAGACGTCGCCCGCCAGGTTCGGGACGCCGATCGCGTTTCCGTACGCCCCGACGCCATCAACCACGCCGCGCGCGACGTGGTAGTCGCTGCATCCGAAACGCAGCGCGTCGGCAACCCCGATGACCTCGGCACCCATGCAGAGGACGTCGCGAACGATGCCGCCGATGCCGGTCGCCGCGCCTTCGAACGGCACGACCTGTGAGGGGTGGTTGTGGGACTCGTGCGCGACGACGACGGCGTAGCGCTCACCATGGTGCGTGCCCAGATGGAGGATGCCGGCGTCTTCGCCAGGCCCCAGCAGCACCCGCGCACCGCTCGTTGGGAGCTGCTGCAAGAACTGCCGGCTCGTCTTGTAGCTGCAATGCTCGCTCCAAGCGGCGTCGAATGCATGCAGCTCGACGACCGATGGATCTCGGCCGAGCCGCTCGGCGATGCGCTGCAGCTCGTCTTCACGAAGGTTAACCAAGCGCGGCCTTTTGCGGCGAGGGTGGTTGCTGCTGCAACGATGCATCGGCGTGCAGCACGGCGGACCGCGCGTTGGCCTGCATCAGCAGCGTCCGTCCGAAAAGTACGGTATCTTCCAGGCCGAAGAGCTTCGCACACTGCGTGATCACGCGGCTGACGTCGTCGGTCCCATCGAGCACCGGTGCCGAGGATGATGCATCGAGCATCGTGCGAAGCAAATCCGTCTCGCCGACTGCGATGACGACTAGTCGTGCGAAACTCGCTTCGAGCTGCTGCATGAGCTGCAGCACGAAGCCCGGCGTCGTCGCCGGATTGGCGACGTGCCGAACCGTCGGCACGCCTAGCTGACCGACGGCTCTCACGAACTCGTTCGCGCGCTCGACTCGCTCGGCAGAATCGGCGATGACGGCGACCATTCCCGGTCGCATGACGGGAAACGTTCCAACCAGGTCCGCGACCCGCTCGTACGCCTGCTTGACCCCCTCCAAGGCGGGCTCATCCACGATCTCGAGGTTTCGGTAGATCTGTTTGTCGAGCATCAACTCTTCGCGCCCCTGCGGCCAAATGCGCCACGAATCGTTGTCGATGACGTCGGCAATCACCAGCTGACCTTGATTGTCGCCCCCCGCTAAGCGCCCGAACTCTACCTTGAGATCGACTAAGAGCACGTCGCGCTTGCGCCAGGCGTGCGAGAGAATGTCGAATGTGAGCCGCGCAAGCTCCGACATTGCACCGACCTCTTGGGGCGCGGCGATCCCGCGCGCGACGATTTCATCGGGCGAGATCATCGGATCGTGGGCCGCATCGTCTTTGAAAAAGAACTCGATGACGTGCGGCACGAGCAGGGTCCCGCGTGCCAGACCGGGGTTGCGCTTTGCAAACGATCCGGCCGCCACTCCGCGGGTGACGACTTCCAACGGAATCATATTGGCACGCCTGACGACCATCTCGTTGTTATCGTCGTCCTCGCCGCCGTTGAGGTAGTGGGTGGGCAGACCGCAGAGATTGAGGAGTCGGAAGACGCGCGCGGTCGTCTGTGCGGCCAGGCGGCCCTTGCCGGCAATCTCGTTACGCCGCGCACCGTCGCCCGATGAGATTTGATCGGTCTGTGCGACGACGAGCTGGTGCGGCTGCCCTGGGTTCTCGTAGAGTACCTTCGTCTTGCCGCGCGCAATCTCGATGCCTTTGTTCACGTCGTGTGTACCTCGGTCTGGCGGGGGAAAGGTTCCAAACGTTCGACGCGGTCGGCCAAAAGGCGCGCGCGCTGCGGCGCCGTGCCGACGTGATTGCTCGGGTCGAGCAGACGGCGTATTTCGGCGGGATCGAGCAGCACCGTCAACGAGCTTTCCTCCGAAAGGCGACGCGAAAGCGGATTCTCATTTCCGCGCCGCACCGCGTCCCACGCCTCCATCGACGCATTGCGCAGCGTTTCGTGCAAATGTTGACGGTCTCCGCCGGAGCGCACCGCTTCCATTAGGACCGCTTGCGTTCCGGAGA
>JBAPZS010000285.1:0-4072 GCA_049285355.1 Candidatus Cybelea sp.
AACCTCGAGCTGCCGCGGGTGGCGCTGGTCACCACGCAAGGCTTTCGCGACGTCATCGAGATCGGCCGCCAAAACCGTAGTGAGCTGTACAACCCCTTCGTCACTCGGCCGCGCCCGCTGGTCGCGCGCGAGGATCGTTTGACCGTGCGGGAGCGCGTGGACTTTCGCGGCAACGTGCTCCTCGCATTAGCAGAGTCCGATATCGAACGCCTCTACGCGCCGTTACGCGAACGTAATATCAAATCCGTCGCGATCTGCCTGCTGCACTCGTACGCAAACGATGCGCACGAGCGGCGCATCGCTGCCGCGCTTTCGGCGGCACTTCCCGGGGTGCGCGTCATGGCATCCTCGCAGGTCGATCCGCAGTATCGAGAGTACGAGCGCTGCTCGACGACGGTCGTCAACGCGGCGCTCGCGCCGATCGTCGAAGAGTATCTCGAGCGACTGCTAGTCGAGCTGCGCGCCGCAGATATCGACGCGCCGCTGTACGTCATGCGCAGCGACGGCGGCATGGCATCGGAACGCGCGCTTGCGCGGCCCGCCGCGCTCATCGAGAGCGGGCCCGCGAGCGGCGTGATGGCTGCGGCGGCACTCGGCACGCGGCTGGGTATCGCGCGGCTGCTCTCGTTCGATATGGGCGGAACGACCGCCAAGGCCGGCGCGATCGTGGATGGCATCGCGCAGGTCGCCGGGGAGTTCGAGGCCGCCGGTACGACGCACAGCGGCCGCGCCGTGAAGGGTAGCGGGTATCCGGTTCGCTTCCCCTTCCTCGATTTAGCCGAAGTCAGCGCCGGCGGCGGCACCATCGCTTGGATTGATGAAGCCGGTTCGTTGCGCGTGGGCCCGCTCTCAGCCGGCGCCGATCCGGGGCCCGCCTGTTACGGTCGATCCGATCGAGCGACCGTCACCGACGCCAACGTCGTTCTCGGCCGCCTAAATCAGCACGCGTTGCTCGGCGGCGCATTTCCCATCGATGCCGCGCGCGCACGCGCAGCGATCGAGCGTCTTGCCGTCTCTCTGGAGATGAGCCTTGAAGCGACCGCCAAGGGTATCGTGAAGCTGGTCGATCACGCGATGGCCAAGGCGCTGCGCATAGTGACCGTCGAGCGCGGGCTAGATCCCCGTGAGTTCGCGTTGGCCGCATTCGGCGGCGGTGGACCGCTGCATGCCTGCGCGGTTGCCGACGAACTCGGAATCGCGCGCGTGATCGTGCCGGAGCATCCGGGGCTCTTCTCGGCGCGCGGATTGCTCGACGCGGACCTTCACGCGGACGGCGTACTCCCCGTCTTACAATCCACGGCGGAGATGGATCATGCCGCTGTGGAACGTTGGTTCGAGGAGCGCGAGCGGCACGCCACGGCCTCGCTTATCGAACAGGGCGCGCTTCCCGAAGCGATCGCCTTTCGACGCACCTACGACGCCCGCTATCGCGGGCAGAGCTTCGAGCTGACGATCGAGCACGACCGCTCGCCCGAATCGATAGCGCAACGCTTTCACGATGCCCACAAGTTGCGATACGGTTACGACGTTCCCAGCGAGGCCGTCGAGTTGGTGAACGCGCGTCTCGCGGCGACCGGCGCCCTGCCCTCCTTTGACGTCGCGCAAAGCGACAAGCCCTTCGCCGGGCGAGGTGCCGCGGAGGCGCGCAGCGGCATGCCGGTCTTCGCGCGCGGCGCGCTCGAGCGCGGCAAGCCCATCGAGGGTCCGGCAATCGTCGAAGAGTACGACTGCACGACGTACGTCGCCCCGGGCTGGTCGTTGGTTGTCGAGGACGACGTGCTCGTCTTGAGAAAGACCGCGTGATCGATCCGATAACCGCCGAAATCGTCAAGAGCGCGCTGGTCTACGCCGGCGAGGAGATGGGCATCGCGGTGCGCGACAGCGCCTATTCGCCGAATATCAAAGAGCGGCTCGACCACTCATGCGCGCTCTTCGATCGCCACGGACGGTTGATCGCGCAGGCCGAGCACATTCCGGTCCATCTCGGCTCCCTTCCGTGGGGACTCAAACGCATGCTGGAGATCATCGAACGCGATTACGGCGGCGTTTCCGAGGCCGAGATGTGGGTCGCGAACGATCCATACATCACCGGTACGCATCTCAACGACGTAACCGTCGTGCGACCGGTCTTCACCGCGGGGCGCTTGGCCGGATTTGCCGCCAACAAGGCGCATCACGCCGACGTTGGCGGGTTAGTTCCGGGATCGATGCCGGCCGACGCGCGGGATCTCTTTGACGAAGGAACCGTCGTGCCGCCGTTACGGCTGATGCGCGACGACCGGCTCGTGGATGAGACGGTCGCGCTCTTTCGCGCCGGCTCGAGAACGCCGGCCGCAAGCGCCGGCGATCTACGCGCGCAAGTTGCGGGCAACTATACGGGGGAACGGCGCCTGCTCGAGCTCTGCGAACGCTACGGGCTCGACACATTCGAACGCGCCGTCGCCCGCGCCCTCGATGACAGCGAGCGGCGGATGCGCGCCGCGTTGCGCGCGTTGCCCGACGGCGTCTTTCGCGCGACGGATTTCTTGGAAGACCGCGATGGGACGCCGAGCATCGCGATCGTGCTCCTCCTCGAGATACGTGACGGCAGCGTCAGACTCGATTACACCGGAACCGCGGCGCAGCGCGCCGATCCGCTCAACGCGGTCTTCGGAGTAACGCTTTCGGGAGTATACTATGCGCTGCGCACCGTTACCGACGCGACGATTCCTATGAACGAGGGCTGCTTTCGTCCCGTCGAGGTTTACGCACCCGAGGGGACGCTGCTGAATCCGCGCCGGCCCGCGCCGGTCTCGGGCGGCAACGTCGAGACCAGCATGCGCAACGCCGAGGTCGTCTTGCAAGCATTGGCTCAAGCTGCGCCCGATCGCGTGCCGGCCTGCAGCGGCGGCACGATGAGCAACGTTATGCTCGGCGGCACGCTTTCGAGCGGCCGTGCCTGGGCGTTCTACGAAACGAACGGCTGTGGTATGGGCGGACGTCCGGACAGTGACGGCATCGACGCCATTCACTGTCACATGACCAACACGCTGAACACGCCGATCGAAGCCGTGGAGCGCGAGTTTCCGCTGCGCATCGTACGTTACGAAATCGCCGACGAGACGGGCGGCGCCGGCCGCCACCGCGGCGGTAACGGCCTGATTCGCGCCATCGAGCTCACCGAAGGCAGCGCGCAGGCGACTTTGCTCGCGGATCGGCATACGCTGCAGCCGCCCGGAACGCAGGGCGGCGAGGCGGGTGCGTGCGGTCGGCATACGCTTACGCGCGGCCAAAGCGTGGCAACGATCGCCGCAAAAACGAGCCTCGCGCTCGAGCCGGGAGACGTGCTGACCATTCAGACTCCCGGCGGCGGCGGTTACGGTAACGTGGGCTCGACGTAACTAGGAAACCTACAGCGGCGAGTTGCTACGTGCGGTTGCCGGACGCTCCAGCCCGAAACGTGCCGCGCAGAGCATATCCACGACGCGGATTGCGCTGCGACGCGGCGAGAAGCGCCGCCGCGAATCGGCAGCGACGAGACTCCCGTAGCGCTCCCGCAGGCCGGCATCGTTGACGAGGCGCGCGACGGCATCGCATAGCTCCGCGCGCTCGACCACCGCTGCCGTATCCCCGGCGAATATCGCTCGCAACTCGGCGCTCGCCAAGGCGATGCTTGGAACTCCCGCTTGCGCGAGCACGACGCTGCCGAAGGCCGCATCGTCGGTTAATCCGCAATGCACCACGCAGGCAACTTCGGCACCGTCGCCCTCCCCGAGCAGCATTTGCGGCGTAACGCGCACGGTCGGATAGCCGATTTCGATGCCGGCAATGCGCTCGTCGGTTCCGGCAAGCCCGACGGTGCGACAGGAAGGATCGCGCGAAGCGCGCACGCGACAGGCCGCAACGCGCTCGGCCGACGCGCATGGAAGCCACGGAACGTCGAGATCGACCGCGCCCCGCGTGCGGATCGAAGCCGGGCCGGTCGTTGCGCGCTCGATCGTGATTCCCGGACGCGCGACGCCGGGCGAAAACCACCCGATCGACGCCGCCCGCCGAAAGCGGCGGTCGAACCAGCGCGTGCGCGGCACTCGAC
>JBAPZS010000286.1:0-1526 GCA_049285355.1 Candidatus Cybelea sp.
TTGGGAGTGGCTTACATAATTCGGCTCACCCTGTGCATCGCGTTTGCGTTCGCGCTGGCGTGCGCCGAGGCGCGCGCCGCCGTCCCTCAAACGTTCACGTTTACCGTCGCTCGCGCCCCGCATCCGCTCCCGCTGGACCCTTCGCTCGCGGATCCGGCGTGGGAAGCAGGCAAGGTGCCCAACGGCGACGGCCCATGGGAGAACGTGACGAACCGCGCGCCGGCCAAGCTCGCGACGACGGCCTATCTGCTCTACGACGACAAGAATCTCTACGTCGGCTTCAAGGCCGATCAGACGGGCTTTCCGATAACCGAAACGCAGACGACGAACGACGTCGGATACGGAACCGACGATTTCGTCGGCATCGGCATCGTTAACGGCGGCGGCGGAAGTCAGGCGTATTACTTTGAAGCAACGCCGCGCGGAACGCGATACGAGCAGGCCAACGAGAACGTGCGCTTTCGGCCGCGCTGGACCGCCGCCGGAAAGATCTCCGGCGGATCGTGGAGCGCGGTGCTCATCATTCCGCTCGACGTATTGCGCGTGCCGCACGGCGGGAAGCAGACGTGGCGGCTGCAGTTCGTGCGGCAGATTGCAGCCAGCGGCGAGCACATCTCGTGGGTTTGGAACCCGATCATGAGCGACTCGGGCAGCGGCACGTGGCCGACGTTTCAAAACGACACGCGTTTCTGGGCCGGCGGCGAATTCGACATCGCCGCGTCGGCTGCGGCGCGTCCGAAGCCGCGCGCCGACATCTATGGGCTCGCGAGCATCGGCGAAGACCGCAATCTCTTTCAGCAAGCCAACGGCACGTTTTTGCCGGAGAACGTCCGCTCGTTCGGCGGCGACGTCAGCTATCCGCTAACGCCGACGATTCGATTCGTCGGAACGCTGAACCCCGACTTCTCCAATGTCGAGATCGATCAACAGACGATTGCGCCGCAAGAGTTCCAGCGCCAGCTCATCGAGTACCGGCCGTTCTTCGCGCAAGGCGCGGCCTTCATCAATGCGAGCTCGGGGCCGCGTACGCCCGTCGGGCCGGTCTCAACAGCCAACGATCTCGTCTTTTATTCGCCCTCCGTCGGCCCGTTCGATAGCGGAGGAAAGGTCGAGGGAACCTTCGGCAATCAAAGCTTCGGCGCGTTAACCTTCCACGGCTACGACGAGACGTCGAACAACACGTTCTCCGACCAGGCCTACGGTTACGAGCACGCGCTTCCCAACGGTCAGTTCCTCTACTGGAGCGACGGCGTCTTCGCCAACCACAGCATCGCCGGCACCGACGACACGATCGAAGCCGGCACCGAGGCGCGCGACTATCAGAACGGCATGATCTACTTTTTCGACCACTCGTTTGAGAACGGGACGTGGGTTCCGCAGGGCCACGCCGATCTCACCGAGTTCTTCGTCGATCGTCACAAGGGCAGCTTCGAGATCAGCGGCGGCTATCTCGACATCTCGCCCAACTACAATCCCATCGATGGGTACACGTCGAACTCCGACATTCGCGGACCGCAGTTTTACAC
>JBAPZS010000287.1:0-5240 GCA_049285355.1 Candidatus Cybelea sp.
TGATCGCGATCGAGCCGGAGACACGCGAAGCCGGGCCGATCGTCGCGTAGAGCACCACCGCGCCGGCCGTGCCGAGCAGGACGATCTCCTGCATAACCGTCGGGAAACCGCCGGCGATGAAGCCCCCAAAGAATGCGATGTAGTCGTGGCCGTACGCCCCCGCCGCAACGACCGCCGCCGCCGCGATACCGATCAGTGCGAGTACGATCGCGACGTAACGCGACTGATTGCGCCCGAAAAGGAGATCCGCCAGCAACACGACCAGCGCCGTCGCCGCGACGATGCCGATCGGCAACACGGCAAACCAATCCGCGTTAGATATCGGCGGTACGATGGACTGCGTCATCGCTGCGATACGCTCGGTGCGGCCGGGATATCGCCGGCCGTAAGTATCGGCTTCGGATAGACGCCGACCACGACGAGCGCTGCGAGTAGCGGCGCGACGGCAAGCCCCTCGAGCCACGTGAGATCGAGGCGGACCGGGAGATCCTCGCGCGACGGGCCGTTCATAACGTCCTGATAGAGCCGTAGCACATACGCCGATGCCAGCACGATCGCGACGAGCGCGACGATGACCGGCCAGATGTATCCGGCTTGATAGACGCCGATCAGAATGACGAGTTCACCGGCGAAACCCGCCAGGCCCGGCAGGCCCAACGCGGCCAGCGCCGCGATGCACAAGGCGCCCGCCAGTCGCGGATTCGCCCAACCCAGTCCCCCTAAACGCAAGAGCGCTCGCGTTTCCTCGCGCTCCTCGATGAAGCCCAGCAACAGAAAGAGCGCGGCGGAGAAGAGGCCGTGCGCCACGATGTAAACCAGCGCGCCGCTCAGGGCGAGCCGATTCCCCGACGCGACGGCGATAATAATGAGCCCGAGGTGGGAGAGCGAGGAATATGCGACGATTCGTTTGACATCGCTCTGCACCAGCGCGATGACGGCGCCGTAGATCAGCGAGATGCTTCCGAGCACCATGAGCTGTACGCCGTATTCGTGGACGTAGGCGGGCAACAGCGTCAGCGCGATGACGATGAATCCGTAAAGGCCGGCCTTCGACTGGACGGCGGAGACGACGGCAACCATCGGCGCGGGAAGCCCGCTGTAGGTCGGCGGCATCCACGTATGCACCGGCCAGACCGGCGTCTTCACCAAGAAGGCGACGGCAAAGCCGGCGTAGATCCACGGCGCCCAGGCGCCGACCAGCGGAGCACCGCCGCTTCCGATCACATCGGTCGAGCCGTAGATGATGCCGAAGGCCGCGGTTGCCAGCAGCAACGTCAAGCCGCCCGCAAAGTTATAGATGAAGTAACGCCACGCCGTCGCCGGATGTTCGCCCCAGCGCAGCAGCGCGAAGAAGACCGGCACGAGCATGAGATCCCAGAAGAGCGCAAAGACGAGCAGATCGCGTGCCAGGAACAAGCCGAGCATCGTTCCTTCCAGCGCGAGCAAGAGCGCAACGAAGTCGCGGGCGCGCGGCGTACGGCAGACGGCGATCGCGCACGTAGTGCAGATCGTCAGGAGCAGCGCGATCCAAAACGAGACGGGCGTCGCGCCGAAATGGAAGGCGGCGGCAAATGGCCGCGAGAGCCATCGAACGCTCCAGTCGCTCGTACCGCCGGCCAGAACCGTCGCGACCGTGATGGCGGCCACAACCGTTCCAACGATTCGCGCGATGGAGCTTGTGCGCGGCGAAATCGAAGGACGCGGCAGCAATAGCAGCAGCGCGGCGGCGGCGATCGGAAGCAGAATGCTCACGAGCACCAGCGCCATCAGCGAGTGACTCCCACGACGGCATAATACGCGATGAAGCAGGCCACTCCAAAGACGAGTATCAGCGCGTACGCGCGCAAGAGGCCGGTTTGGAACGAGCGGACGAGCGTCCCGAGCGAGCGCGTGACGTAGACGACCTCGCGCACGGCTCCGTCGATCACGCGCGGGTCGAAGATGCGACCGAAGAACGTCCCCAAGAACTGCGCCGGCCGGACGAAGATCGCGTCGATTACGGCATCGAAGTAAAAGAGATTGGTGAGGATCGCGGGCATGCTCGCGGTCTCGCGTTCGAGTCGCGCCGTTGCATCACGCTGTGCCGCATCGCTTGCGTAGCGCTGCCACGCGATTACGATGCCGATTGCAACTACCACCAGCACCAACAGCGCGGTGAGGTTCTCGGAGAGCGCCGGCGCGCGGTTTACGCTCCCCGCAACGTGCTCCTGCGCCGCAAACAGCGGGCCGAAGAAATGCGCCCACGGCGAGGCGTCGCCGCCGAAGAGCAGCGCGCCGCCGATCGCGACGGTCGGAAGCACCAAGATCGCCACCGGCACGTTCATGATCCACGCCCGCGGACCGCCGGTGTGGATATGGGCGTCGCCGCGATATTCACCTAAGAATGCGATAAATAGCAGCCTGAACATGTAGTACGCGGTGATGCCGGCGGTGATGACGCCGATGGCGTCCAACCACGGATGCCCGTGCTGGAGTGCGCCATAGATGACTTCGTCCTTTGAAAAGAAGCCGGAGAAGCCCGGAATGCCGCAGATCGAGAGCACGCCGGTGAGCATCACCCAGAACGCAAACGGCATCTTCTTCCACAGGCCGCCCATTCGGCGGATGTCTTGCTCGTTAGAGAGTGCGTGGATGACCAAACCGGCGCCCAGGAAGAGCTGTGCTTTGAAGAACGCGTGCGTGAAGAACTGCGCGATGCCCGCCTCGTACGCGCCGACGCCGACGCCCATGATCATGTAGCCGATCTGCGACATCGTCGAATAGGCCAAGATGCGCTTGATATCCCATTGCGCGGTGCCGAGGATCGCGCCGACCAGCGCGGTAACGGCACCGACGCTTCCGACCAAGAGCTGCGCTTCGTGGCTCGCGCTCCAGAACGGCGCACAGCGCGCGATGAGGTAGACGCCCGCGGTCACCATCGTCGCGGCATGGATCAGGGCGGAGACCGGCGTCGGACCCTCCATCGCATCGGGCAGCCAGGTATGGAGCGGAACCTGCGCCGATTTCGCCGCCGCACCGATGAAGAGCGCGAGGCAGATCGTGAAGAGCAGCCCTGCGCTCAGCGAGCCCGTCGCCGCGAACGCATCGCCAAAGCCGATCGAATGTACGTGCGTGACGATGACGAAGATCGCAAACATCATGCCGACGTCGCCGACGACGTTGATGACGAACGCCTTGCGAGCGGCCGCAACCGCGGTCGGCCGCTCGAACCAGAATCCGATCAGGAAGTACGAGGCCAATCCGACGAGGCCCCAGCCGACGAGCAGTCCGATGAAGTTGTCCGAGAGCACGAGCGTGAGCATCGCGAAGACGAAGAAACTCATGTAGGCGAAGAAGCGCGCGAACGCGCGATCGCCCTCCATGTATCCAATCGAGTAAAAGACGATCAAAAGCCCAACGCCGGTAATGATGAACGTCCATAGAAGCGAAAGCGGGTCGAGCAGCAGCCCGAAATCAAATCCCGGCATCCAGGAAAACATCGGCTGATCCGCCCCGACCAATCCACCCGCACGCTGCGTTCCTGCCCCCCACGACAGCGCGGCCAAAACAAACGAAGCGCCCACTAACCCCGAACCGAGCCACCCCGCAATGCTCCGCAACTGCGGCCCAAAGACCCAACAAATCACCGCCCCCGCAAGCGGCAACAACCACAACGCCACCACCATTGGATAGGATCCGCTCACCCCAAGCGCGTGCGTCATACCGCCGTGCGCACTCCAAGGCCAACGTGAGGCGAGCCTGACAGAGCGGGTGAGGGGCGTCTGATGGAGGAGCGAAGCCAGGACGGCGAGAGCGACGACGAAGCGAGCAGCTTTTTCGCAGGACGCGAAAAAGCGCGCGTCCCCGAACCCGCTCTGTCAGGCTCGCCGAGCGTTTCGCAGGACGCGAAAAAGCGCGCGTCCCAGAACATGCTGGGGTCTGCGGCGGAAGCAAAGCTGCTATCCACGCAGCGACCTGATTTCATCAACGTCCACATACTTCTCGGGCCTGAAGGTGGTAACGATGATGGCCAACCCTATGGCGGCCTCCGCAGCGGCCACGGTGATCACGATGAAGGCAAAGACGTGGCCCGCATTGGCGACCCAAACGCGCGCGTAGGCGATGAGGAGGAGGTTTGCCGCGTTGAACATCAGCTCGACGCTCATCAGCATGATCAGCGGATTGCGACGCACGATCACGCCGATCACGCCGATGAAGAACATCACCGAGGCAAGCAGGACGTAATCGTTGATCGGGGCCATTAGATTACCCCTTGCCCTCGCGCAGGATTGCTTCGCGCATCGACCGATCGGCCGACGCCTGGCTCCGGGGCGCTTGCGCATCGGCCATCTGCTCGCCGCCCAGCGTAATCACGCCGATCACCGCGACCATCAAGACGAGGGCGGTTACTTCGAATGGAAGGAGGTTTACCGTGAAGAGCGCGTCGCCGAAGTCGGTAACGCTCCCGAAGACCTCGGCATAGCCCGCCGCCGGCGTCTGCTGCGGCACTTTAGGAATCGCATGCCCGACCGCGTAGACCAAAAAGCCGAGCGACGTCAGCGTAAAGACTCCGGCAGGCAGCCAGATGTTCGGAAGACGATTTGGGCCGGTTGCAAATGCCTTGACGCCGCTGCTGAGCAGCGCGATAACGAAGACGAAAAGCACCAGAATCGCGCCGGAGTAGACGATGACTTGAATGACCGCCATGAACTCCGCAGCGAGCATCACGTAAAAGACCGCCAGCGTGGCGAAGTTCAGCAGCAGAGCCACCACGCTGTAGACCGCTTTGCGCGCCGAGATCGTCCAGACGGCGCTCACGATCAAAACCGCCGCGAGAATCCAAAAGGCGATCATTCGACCGCCTCGGGCTCTTCGATGATCGCCAGACCCCGATGTTGGTGCTTGAGGATCTCGCCGCGCCACGTCGCGTCGTAGCCGCGCTCGATGTTGGTGGTCGATTTGATCTCGGCGACTCGCCCGAGGTCGCCTGGAATCCCGCCCGGCCGTTCGTCTGGCGCGGTTCCGACTCCGGCGTCAGGCGGCACCAGAAGGCGATCCTTTGCGTAGATAAACGAGCCGCGCCGATAGTCGGACATCTCGAAGCGCGGCGTCAGCACGATCGCGTCGGTCGGGCACGCCTCTTCGCACATGCCGCAGAAAATGCACCGCAGCTCGTCGATCTCGTATCGTGCGGCATAGCGCTCACCGGGCGAGCGCCGCGCGTCGGGCGCATTCTCTGCGCCGATCACAGTGATGGCGTT
>JBAPZS010000288.1:0-2324 GCA_049285355.1 Candidatus Cybelea sp.
GCCGGAACGTAGGCCTCGACGACGTCGAATCCGGCGTGATCGTCGGGATTCATGCCGAGAATCTGTCCGCGCTTGCCGGTGAGCTGTTGGATGACCGTCGAGGTATGACTCGTCGGGACGCTCACGCGCACGTAGTCGATCGGTTCCAGGACGACCGGATTGCACTTCGGCAGCGCCTCGCGCACGCCCATGCCGGCCGCAGTCTTGAACGATTGTTCGCTCGAGTCCACGTCGTGATATTGGCCGTCGAAGAGCACGACGTGCAGGTCGGTGATCGGATGCCCGTTGGGACCGTGGGCGAGTGCTTCGCGTACGCCCTTCTCCACCGCGGGAATGAACTGTCGCGGGACGACGCCGCCGACGATCTTCTCTTCGAAGGTTACGCCGGATCCACGCTCGCGCGGCTCGAAGCGCAACCAAACGTCGCCGAACTGCCCGTGGCCGCCGGTCTGATGTTTGTAGCGCGAGTGAACCTCGGTGCTGCCGGTGATCGTCTCCAAATAAGGGATCGTCGGGGCGGCGATCTGAACCTCGACTTTATACTTGCGCGCTAGCCGCTCGACCGCGATGGCAACGTGCTGCTCCCCGCGTCCGAGCAGCAGATGCTCGTGCGTCACCTCGGCACGATCGAGCCGCAACGCCGGATCCTCGTCTACGATGCGGGCGAGCATCTGCGAGATCTTCGCTTCGTCGATGCGATCCTTCGGCTTGACGGCAACCGCAAAGACCGGTTCGGCCACCGGCACGCGCGGCAAGAGCACTTTGTGCCCGTTCGAGGTAAGAGTGTCGCCGGTCGAGACCGATTCGAGACGCGCAAGCGCGACGATTGTGCCGGGGCCGGACTCCGGCATCGCTTCTTGCTTCTTGCCCTGGAGCCGATAGAGGCCGCCGAGCCGTACTTTTTCATCGCGCTTGCTGATATTGGTCAGCGTCGCATCGGCTTTAATCGTCCCGGAGAGCACGCGCACGATCGAAAGCTTTCCACTCTGCGGATGGATCGCGGTCTTGATGACGCGCGCAACGACGGGCGCGGCGGCGTCGGATTCTATCGGACGCCCCTCGGCATCCACTTGCGGCGCCGTTGCGGGCGAGGGCAGCCACTTTTCAATCGCGCGCGCGAGCGCGGCGACGCCCGCTCCGGAGACGCCGGCCGCGACGAGCACCGGAACGACTTGATCGTGCGAGCATTCTCCGGAGAGATCGCGCTCGATCTCCTCGAGCGGCGGCTCGACGCCTTCGAGCAGCTCCTCCATCAAGTGATCGTCGAAATCCGCCATCGCTTCGAGCAGTTCGACGTGCATCCGGCGGGCGAGATCCGCGAGATCGCTCGGAATCGGCTGGTCCTTTTCACTCGCCTGTGCCGACCCGGCGGCCGCATCGAACTTGTAGGCCTTCATCTGGGCGAGATCGACGTAGCCGGAAAAGTTTTCTGCGCTGCCGATCGGCAGCTGCTCGGCGACGACGTGCCGGCCGTACGCGCTCTGCAGCGCCGCGAGGGTTCCGGCGAAATCGGCGCCCGGGCGATCCATCTTGTTAACGACGAAGACGTGCGGCATGCGCATTGACTCCAAGTAGTCCACCGCCGCCTGCGTCTGGACGACGCGGCCCGGATCCGCCTCGACCACGATGATCGCCGCGTCGACACCTGCGAGTGCCTGCTTCGTCTCCTCGAAGAAGTCGATGAAGCCAGGCGTGTCGACGATCGTGATATCGACGCCGCCGGCGCTCGTGTGCGCGAATCCGACGGTCGTGGATTGGAGATGGCCCGTATCCTCAGGCTCGTGATCGGTGACGGTCGTCCCGTCGGCGATTGTGCCGCGTCGCCCGATCGCGCCCGTGTGGGCGAGAATCGCTTCCACGAGCGTGGTCTTGCCGGCGTGGTGAGGGCCGACGAATGCGATATTTCTGAGGCGCTCGATATCCGCCACGATCTCTTTCCCCTATCTGAAATGGATGTTAGCGGCGTTTCGCCGCAGGCTTTTTCTTCTTGACGTTCTTACTCAGGTGCCCGGCGGGGCGTTTGGGCGCGGCACGGCGCGGTACGGCCTTCTTGGCGGGGGCTTTTTTGCGAACGATCTTCTTGGCCGGGACTCTCTTAGCGGGAGCTTTCTTTTGCGGAACCTTCTTGAGCGTAACTTTCTTGACGGGCGCTTTGGTCTTGCGTGCCGGCGCCTTCTTTACGCGCGCACTCGCCGTCGCCGTCTTCTTGGCGCCCGCTGCCGCCTTAACGGCAGGTTTTTTTCCCTTGGCCGGGGCGGTTTTGACAGACTGCTTTTTCGGCGCCGGTATTGGTTTAGTCAGACGCTCGGCGCGCGCTTTCGTTG